>JALNXT010000038.1 GCA_023230245.1 Candidatus Cloacimonadota bacterium | reverse complement strand
TAGCCAATGCAAGCTTAGAGCTAATTACTTCTGGTTCTGGGTTGCTTTGTGATATCTGTAGCTTAAGGGTCTCTTCCCACTTGCTATCTTTGAATAAAAATGCTTTTCTATAATCTTGCCCCAAATATACTAAAAGAGTTTCTTTGGCAATATCCTGCTCGTAATTAACCATGAAATAATCGGTTAACGCAATGTCATTGGCATCGGCAAGCTGGAAGAATATAGGCAAGTGATTTGTCTTTTGGTAGTCAAGAAGCATATCCAGCAACAGATTTGGGCCTAAATGCAGCCAATGCTGTTGTTGGTCTCCGATAGTAACTATTGCAGATTTCCAATCGCCTGCCTTGATAAGCTTAGATGAGAGTTTTGATTTTATGAATATATCGATGTCTTTTTTGGACACGATATCAAAGTTATCCTTAACTATGTTGTCTTCATGCACGTTTAAGGCTACTACTGAATGAGCAAAATCAAATGATGCAAGCATCCTTTCTGAGGGTTGCTGTTGGAAATCGGAAACATAATCGCTACCAACATCGTCAATCTGCACTTCTCTCTTTGCAGAAAACTTATCCTCTAGAGCTTTAACATCCATCATAGGCAGGGAAGTATCCTCCGAGGTCTTATACCAATCATGATCAAGTTCCGAATGATCTAAGGCATGTAGATAGACCTCTGCGCCATCTCTGCTAAGTTGTACCAAGCGTACGGCCAACCCGTCGTGAAAAATACCGTATGCCTGTTTGGGATGTTTCTTCATCACTATATCCTTTTAGGGCATGGCGATAAGCTGCACCATGCGTTTCTTATTGTTGGCATAATTAACCGCGGTTTGTTGGGTAATAATCCCTTTCTTTTGCAATTCCCGTAAATCTTGCTCCAAGGTACACATTCCCAGACGGCGACCCTCTACCATCATCTGATATATCTCCCCGATATTTTTATTCCTTATGGCAGCCTGGACGCTTGGCTCATTGGCAAGGATTTCTTTTGCCATGATCAGTTTGCCGTCAATCGTGGGAACTAGTTTCTGGCTCATGGTAACAGATAACACATCGGCAAGCCGATTTCTTACTCGGTCTTGTTCATCAGGAGGGAATTCCGCAATAATGCGGTGAATGCTATCTACAGCAGAGCAGGTATGCAGGGTTGTAAGAGATTTGTGCCCACTATCTGTGATTTCCAGAACTGTGGCAATAGTTGGAGCATCGCGCATTTCTCCCACCACGATGATGTCTGGATCTTCCCGCAAAGAATCTATCGCACCGCTTTCAAAGCTTAGCACATCCGAGCCAACTTCACGATGTCGCACCAGGCAAGATTTGGATTTGTGAACGTACTCTATGGGATTCCCAATAATCACTATTTGGCCGTTATTATCACGATTGTTCAAATCGATAATTGCATCCAAAGTGGTAGATTTGCCGCTACCTGTAATACCGGTAATCAAGATTAGACCTGTTTTTTCATGCTTCATATTCATTTTTTGAGCGATAGGAAGGGGAATACCCAAATCTTCCATAGTAAAGAGAGCATCATTAATCACCCGGAAGTTCGTTGCCAAAAAGCCCATATCAAAATATGTAGAGCCACGGAACCTTGAATCTATCTCTTCAGAATGTTTAGAGAATGATATGGAGTAATCTGAGCTTTTTCTATTGAATAAGCGTTGTTTCTGGGTGGGGCTTAACCAGCTTAAAATAATTGCCGCTGCCTCTTGGTTAGAGAAATGCCCCAAGGAACTTATGGGTCTTTTTAAGCCAAATTGTCTTATCCAAACCTGTCCACCACACCCAGGTGCACCAAAATCAAGATCAGAAGCTTTCATTTCACGCAGCTTAACTAACCAGCTTTTCAGTACTTCTCTGCATTCTAATTGGGCTTCAGGGTTATCGGCTAACCATTGGTCTATCACCGTGCATAGCTCAACCCCAAGATAGTTCTCTGGGATGGCGGATATTAGACTTGCAACAAAACTTAAACTCATTATATCTCCAATTTTGGGTATCTACTGCAGTTCTCGTGCAATGGAAGCGGGTGCGATGTTGCTATCATACTGATGGTGTTTCCGCATTAAAGCCACTGTATAAACCAATCCGGAAAATTGACCGACGCCACTTCATATACATGCATTGGACTAAGTTTATCGTATAACGTTTGGAGAGAATCTCTTCTTTGTAAGTAAAAAACTCCATGATCTTCTTTCGCTTAAAATGGCGAACACAAACATCACTCTGGGCAGCTATCTCGGTGAAGGCAGAATCGGGGAGAATAAATATCTCCTCGCCCCAACTATCCCCAGCTTTAAGGGTCTCTACCACTGCGCCATTATGGAACACGTTTATGCGCCCACTCTCCACAAAAATCATAGAGCCACGCTCTTCATCCAAGATAATAGTTTCCCCAAATTGGTATTCATGAACTGAGCCGATGTTTTTAAAATCCGTTATTTGGTCATTGGTGAAACCTCTAAGGAGCAAATCGCTTTGATTATCTAAATGGAGAAGAGAAGAATCACCTCCCAGCGTAGGAGAGCTTCCGCCTAAATCTACAGCATGCTTAAGCCCTGATTCCACAATCTTAAGCAGCTCTTCAGCTTGGATTGGCTTGGTGAGATAATGAAAGGCACCAGCGCGGATAGCCTTAACAGCAATATCAATGCTGGAATAACCGGTGGTTACAATTATCACCGCCAACGGCTGGATTTCCTTAATCTTCACAATCAAATCCAGCCCACCCATCCGCGGCATATATACATCGATAATATATAGGTCATATTCCTCGTGTGCAAGCTTGTCAAGGGCAACCAAGCCATCTACAGCGGTATTTACGGAATAGCCTACCTCTTGCAGGAATTCGCTTATAATTTCGCGGATATTTTGCTCATCATCCACGACCATTATCGTTTTCGGTTTCATGAAACCTCCTTAGGTTGGCTTTCGTTTTTAGTTTTTTGTGTGCATGGCTGAGTTTCAGAAAGGGGAGTGCTAATACTATCTATGCTGTTGTTTTGCTGTATGGCAGATGTTTCTGTCCCTACCCTTTTATCTTGGTTGCCATAATAATCTACAAGTGGATGCTGTTTCATGCGCCGCAAGCGTTGCAGAATGAGGCTTATCTTGCCCACTGCTTCCATTATTTCTTTGTAAGATTTCTGTAAGCCTTCGTTCTGATACTCATCGGCATAGCGTTTTACCCTGCCAAGCGAAAGAGTTATCACGCACAAAGGGGTATTAATATCGTGATCTATATGCCCAACATCCTTTAGGATTGGCATCAATTCATCCAATTGATTTATTGTTTTAGTGCTTACATCAATTTGTGCTATTGACGCAGAAAGCTTTTTTTCCAGAATATCCTGGTGTAGGAGTTGGTCAGAAAGATAATTGGCAATTAATGCTACTCCGCAAAAAAGCCCCGTATAGGAAAGGAGATATACTGTGGCTCCGGCAGAATCCATATTTGTCGTTACAGTGGGGAAAAGCAGCTCATTCTTGTATAACAAAACAAGGATTAGCAGGGCAAAGCTGCTAGCTAAAGCAGTCATTAACCCTCCATTTTGCTTAACGGATAGTGCGGCAGTAATTACCCCGATAAGATAAACCCATATTATGAAGCTGTTAAGACCACCTGTTAAATGCACCACGATGGTCGCAAAAACAATATCCAGCACAATCTGAAATACCACCACCCATTGTTGTGAAGCGTGATATTGTATTTGAAACAGCAAATTGAGCGCTAATATTCCTCCAAACACAGCGAAAAAGAGAACGCTTTCTACCATTGTTTCACCGAAGCCAACATGTAATAAGCCTATGGAAAACAGAACCACCGCCATGAACCAGCGTATCATTGCCCACCATGAAAGCAGCTTAAATTTTTCATTATCCATTTTCTTTTCCCCCACGGTTAATCTCTTATATATTTAATCAGGGTAGCGCTCATAACGCCGTTGTGCCAACTTTTCATCTCGCCAGCGGTTAACGCTCGATCGTGCATGCCGCTTTGGTCCATCACACCACAAAAATACCTGTAATCGTCGTATTTTACTCCGGCTACTCTTATGTCGCGTCTGCCAATAGACATCCCATATAGGCTGGGATATGCACGAATGTTTGTTCCCGAAACGGTACCCACGTTTACACCATTGATGTAACCTTTTAACGTACCTGAATTATATGTAATCCCATAAGAGCACCAAGGATATTCAGCGAACGAAAGATTAAAAAATGGTATCCCCAAAATAAAATTCCAGATAACCGCCGTTCGCGTATGGGCAACCTTAACCTCCAGCATGGTTCTACCTACATCATTTTGGGTCACGGCAAAGTGCATTTTTCCATCTGCTTTATCATACCATATCCCCGCACAAGGTTTTAGTTTCATAGTAGCACTTTCTGGCTCACTTGGTATCCACAATAGCGTACCTTGATTTTTGTCGTAATTTGTAAATAGTGCTCGGTAGCCGTTCTTATCTAATTTGGCGAATATCAATAGAGAAAAAGAGTTATCTGTGCTTAGGCTGTCCACTCCCGTTGCTGGGTCCACTTGGGGATCTACAGATATATAATTATCTATGCCATTGAATTTAGTACAATACTTGCTGTAAGCTCCACCCCAGGGAATTGTAGCACTTATCAAGGAAAAGCCCCCTGCGGTACCGCTGTATCCGTTACCCGAAGAATCTGGCAGTTCTCTATCATGGAAAAGCCAGGGAAACAAGAGAAGCCTCTCCATTTCCAGATATATAATGTTCGGTTTACTTCCTCCCAATGTAAGGAGTGGATAATCAAATGCCATTTCGGCATCACGAGATACGTTAACGCCTTGCATAGAAGCTCTGATAAAGCTTTTTACTTTATAGTTCCCCTGGCTATTTACAAAGCTATACCTCAAGCTATCGATAGTACAGTTGCCTATCTTAAAATTGTGAAATACTTGGGTGAACTTCAGCTCATCCTCGAAATGTTCTCCCTCAAGATAGGACTGCAAGAACTCTTGAGAGCCTGCATTTCTGATGGCATTCCTCAGTGCAAAATCACTAACATTTTCCGCTTCCTTATTCAGTGCATTTCTAACCATAACACGAGGAAACTGAATCATGTTTCTGTTCAGACTAACTAAAATTGCAGCAAACAGCGTAGTCATCAACATCACTGATAGCAAAACCGAGCGTCCCATATTAAGCTCCTTGCAAATAGCTATTCATAAAATAGCACTTTACCTGTATATTTGTGCGTAGAGGGCGGTTCCCTGCACCATTGGAATCGCGCCGGAATGTTAATAAAACATCTGCCGAGCGGACTGTACCTGCAGAATTAGTTACAACATCACTCTTATTATAATATATAAATGATATGGCTTCGATGTAAAAGATATAGCCCGCGTTTGTCATGGGGGTTCCGTCCTGCGAGATGATAAGAGCCTTCCCATAATTATTTGCGGTGTCCGCAATCTTTATTTCGATGGTGTGGCGTGTTGTGGATAATGTGTCTGAATTACAATCCCAGAATGTTTTGAAAGCCACCCTATTTGTCTCTGCAATTACGCAAACAGAATCTACTGGCATTCCGATACCTGCAAGGGCGAAGGTTTTATTTATCTTCGTTGCCGCCATGTCCATATTGTCCACCATCGTAGCTACATATAGTATGCGCTGAGAAGATTCCTGTAATTGAATCTGAAACGTGGTCATCATCATGAGTAGCATTGCTCCGATTATCACACTGCCAAGAACATCAAGTAATACGCTCATAATACCTACATAAACGTCTTAGTATAAAGACGCATCATTGTAACTGGGCGTGTTAAAGAACTAGGCCCGCTTACGGTTACCACAATCCGCTTAAAAAAACTATTGGGGTTGGGAGAACTAAGGTTCCCACCCAAAGAATCGCAATCTACCGCTACGGCTTTTATAGTAAAAGTTTGTGCCAAATGCGAGTAAGTCTTTGTGCGGGTAAAGTTGTAAGTTGTAACAAGATTGCTAATATCCAGTTGTTTAGAGAATAGCTTGGCATCTGCCTCGTCCAATACAGAGTGGCATAATTGCGAAGCTTGCACGGTTAGAGTGGCATTATTCAGGTAATCAGTTTGTCTCCATATTGATTGGTTATAACTTAAGGATAGCGTTGTAAATAATACAACCGCTAACAAAGCAAGAATCATTTCCATCAAGTTCATTTAATCCTCCGCCGTGGCAAAAAGCACTTCGGTTAAATCTGTTAAACCTTCTCTCATACGCGCTATACCGCTACTCCGCATGGAGAGCATACCATGCTTTTCCGCAATAGTGCGGATACGTTCTTCGTTGATATCTGACATGGAGCGTACTATCTCATCGCGGACTTCAGGGTAAAAATACAAGGCTTCGGCAATATTTACTCTTCCTTTATAGCCATTATGGCATTTAGGGCAGCCAACAGGCTCAAATATGTTACCGCTACTCAGCTCCTCTTCCGTAAGCCCTATTCCCAGAGCTGCTGGCCAATGTTCCTTTGATATGGGGCGTCGGCAATGCACGCATAGCTTACGCACCAAGCGCTGGGCTATAATAATGTTAATCGAATATGCCAGCAAAAAGGTTTCTATCCCCATCTTGTATAGCCTCGTTATGGCAGACGGGGCGTCATTTGTATGCAAAGTAGAAAAGGTTAAATGACCCGTATTGGCAAGTTTCACGGCTATATCGGCGGTTAGCTTATCGCGTATCTCACCCACCATCACCACATCAGGATCATGACGAAGAATAGAACGAACCGCCAACTCAAAAGTCATCTTGTGACCGATCTTAAGCTGTCTCGCTCCCTTAATTACATATTCCACTGGGTCTTCGCAGGTTAGCACATTCACCGTGGGGTTTATCACGTGATGCAAGGCCGCCATCAAAGTAGTGGATTTGCCACTACCGGTGGGTCCGGTAACAATGATTATCCCCTTAGATGTAGAAATAGACTTAATGAATTCCTGTTCCGCTTGGGTTTGGAAGCCCAATTTTTTGAAATCGGTGATCACCTTGCGGTCGTCTATCACACGAATAACGGTGCTTTCAAAGCGTCTTTCGAATTCAGAAGATACTATGGGAATAATGGATATCCTGAAGCGAATCAGGTGATCATCTATCAAACGTTGGGCAAAACCATCCTGTGCAGTATCACGCTCGAACCTATCCACCCCAATAGAGCGGTCTTTCACCACTGCCGAAAGAGCTTCAGGTGGTGTTCCTTCCTGGCGGTGCCATAGTTGCAGCTTACCATCCACACGAAGATAGATGTCTATCGTAGTTTTCCCCATGGGAATAATATGTATATCGCTGGCATCTCTGTGAACGGCTTCTATTAGTGCGCCTTCAAAGAGGTTTACCAGCAAGCTTTTGTTTATCTCTTCATCCAGGTCATGTTCATTTAGCTCAAATCCGCCACTGCCATCATCGATATCGCTAAGGATTTGTCCTGCTTCTTCCAGCAGTGCAAGAAATTCATTCTTTTGTGGGGCGATTTTGGCGATCAGTTCTTCGATCGTTCTTAGGTTTGTCCAGTATATCTCAATACGCTTATATTGAGTTTGTTCAGGTATTTCCTGGATAACGGCTTCGGTGGGGTTTGATGCCAAAACCTGGAGGGCTTCTCTATCTTTATTCAGTATGTTAAAGGGGAATATCTTATGAAAGAACAGCTTTTTCTTTAGTTCTTCGGGAATCTTACTAAGGATATCTTTGCAGGCATCAATCTGATTAGGCTCCAGATGCTCAACATCGATATCCTGTTGGGGGAAGGCATAGTGCTTTGCCAGAGCTTCGAACACCTTGTCGTGAGGCACACCAAAATCATCTTCCAACAATTTGGCTAAAGAACCTGCGGAGTACTCTCCAAATTCCACCATTTTTTTATAAGCGTTTTCCACCACGTCGCGCTCTAAATAGCCCCTATCAACCAAATACTTACCGAACTTAGTAAGAGTGTTCATTTTTTTACATAGTGGGTGGCGAAATTGTAGCGATTTCCGCAGATACCACAGTTAAAAAAACGATGGCAAGGGCGACAACCATTCCCACAATGGTTTGGATATATTCTATCAAACCATTCATCTTATAGGTAGTTTCGGCTTCGTAATAGATCGCAATCTGCTGCGCAGCTTGCATGATATTTCCTGTTTCTTGTCCGGTTCTCAGCCGGGTAAGGGTGGTTTTTGTAAATACACCCGCAGCCTCCATCGCGGGCACAAATGCCTCTCCCTCTTTCAGCATCGAGGGGATGGTTATGCGCTTAATTCTATCTTCCATCCATGCATTTCGGCAGGCTTCCGCCGCTGTTTTTATGGTTTCTATATTATCTCCCGCACCGCCGTAAATGGTGGCGAAAACTCTGAAATAGATTTCTATCGAGGATTTGTGGATCAGGTGCCCTATCAAAGGTATTTTAATAATCCGCGCATCTCGCCAAATCTTTCCATGAGGGGTTTGCCACCAACGCCAGATTACTACGATGGGGGTTAATACCGCCACCGCTATCAGCCACCAATAGATGGAAAGCCAGTGGCTAAAATCCAGGGTACTCTTGGTGAGAGGTGGGAGTGGCATATCGTATTTAAGAAACATCTCCGCAGTGGAAGGGAAGATATCCACTACGTAATACATCACCGCCCCGATCGTGGCAAGCAGCGCAAACATGGGGGAAACCAAAGCTTGTTTTATGCTCTTTTTAATTTCCATGTCCCGCTCGATAAACTTGCTGGTAGCCTCAAATACCTCTGCCATATTACCGCTACGCGTTGCCAGCCCCAGCATGAAGGCGGGAAACTTGCCAAATACGTGCGTGAAACGCATGAATACTTCCTTGCCTTCTGCTCCGCCCTTCAATTGGCTCTCTATCTGTTGTAATGCTTC
>JALNXT010000037.1 GCA_023230245.1 Candidatus Cloacimonadota bacterium | reverse complement strand
ATTCACCACAGGCATCCCCAACCGTTACGAAGCTGCCGATCTAGGCCTGCAAGTAAATGCTCTCTTTATAGAGTTAGATGACGAAAATGGTATTGCTATCGAGATAACCCGAATAAAGCGTGATGTTTTGATAACTGATGCGCTTTCGTTTAAATGAGGAGATTATGGAAAAAGTACTGAGCGGTAAACCAGTTGCGACTTTGCTAGACAAGGCAACCGCAAGGCTAATAGCCGAGTATGGATTAGTCCCACAAATGCTATTGATCCAGGTTGGCAGTGATCCTGCATCGGCGTATTATGTTCAAAGCATCATTAAGCATGGGACAAAGCTTGGATGTAAAACGACCCTCAAGCAATTACCGGAAAGTACCTCTGAAAAGGAATTGCTGGATTTTATTTACGCTGCCAATGCTGATCCCACCATCCATGGTATCATGATTCAAAAACCGTTGCCCAAGCATATCAGCGACAATTCTATCAATTTTTCCATCAATCCAGATAAAGATTTGGATTGCTTACACCCCATAAATCTGGGTAAAATAGTCATTGAGGCAGACGGATTACTCCCCTGCACGCCCGCTGCGGTTTATTATTTAATGCGTTATTACCAAATCGACCCCATCGGGAAAAACTTAGTAATCTTGGGTAGAAGTAGCGTTGTTGGAAAGCCTATGGCAAACATATTACTTTGGAAAAAGGCATTTACTAATGCTACTGTAACGGTTTGCCACAGTAAGACTTCCTACCTGAAGGATATTACTTCTAATGCCGACATCTTAATTGCAGCAATTGGTAGGGGTAATTTTGTAAGCTCCGATATGGTGAAAGAAAATGTTATATTGTTGGATGTGGGGATTAACGAGATTATAAACGATGAAGGTATAGCTAAATACGTGGGAGATATTGATTACAACTCGTGCTTAGACAAGGCTATGGCTATTACTCCTGTACCTGGCGGTATAGGGAGAATAACAACCTCTGTTTTGTTCTTAAACTTGATACAAGCCTGCCTTACCCAGCTAGGGGTCAATAAAACAGTTGACGAAATTATCACATTCATTTTTAATGCCAATCATGAAGATAACTAAACAGATGTTTGGGAGGAATGATGCAAATGAAGAGTTTTAGACTCTTGTCCATCATGTTAATGATGCTATCAGTAATGCTGATTGTTACAGGCTGCGGCAAATCTGGAACCCGCTTTGGTAACATAGCACCGGAAATACAGATAACCTCGTTTGAAGGCTGGGACAGCACCTATGTTGCCGCTGGATATGATACAACCCTTGTTTATAGCTTTCATCAACGGATATACTGGCATGCTTGGGACAAAGATGGTATAGTAACTGGCTATGCTTTCAGAGTTTTAGATGACAATGGAGTTCCCATTGCTACTCCTGGATATGAATCTATAGCTTCCGCAGGAGACAATCTCATCCCTCAGAATTTGCTTGATTTAGACCCCAGAGGTGGATGGATAATCCACTACGTTCCAGGAGAAGATGAGACCAATTCTCTTGATTCCCCCGAGACAAAGCGTACAATTTGGACTGCACAGAAGTATGCAGAAATCAATTTCCCCGCTTCTGATGCAGCCGGAAATCCTTTACAGAGAGCCAGTCGTTTTGAAGTGGTAGCTATTGATAACCGTGGGGCTATTTCTTCCAACCTAGCCTGGCGTAATTTCGCTACTACCTCTATTCGTCCAACCTGCGCTCTATCCACTACCAAAGGCAACCCCGATAATAAGACTGTTGGTGCAGGCCTTAAACTAAGTTTTTCTATGGGTGGAGGTGATCCTGCTCTACCAGTCATTCCATTCAAATATGACTTTCAAATCATGAAAACTGACCTTGCCGGCAATGTGATTACTCCCCCTGAAAGCCTGGTTTGGATTGATACTAAGACCCAAACAGTTGAAGAAGGTGAGTTGTTGCAGATTAATCAGTTCTTGTTAAATCTCAATTCAACCCCCCGCCTTAGCTACGATTTCGATGCTAATGGCAATGCTATTACCAAAACTCGTGTAATAGCCAGAGTTACAGATAGGTCTGGCGTTGTTTCTATTCCAGATCCTTATTCAGTTATGACTTTCCAAGTAAAAAATGGGTATAGTCCCAAGACTCTAATTTATGGCACCAAGACATACGCCATGGGTGATAATCATTATGACGAATGGGGAGATAGCACTACCCCTGAAGTATTGCCTGTCCAAATTACTCAAGGATCTCCACGATGGGCAAGCCCCTTGTTTAAGGATTTGGAAAACAAATATACTGCAGTTTACTCACCTAACTTGAAACTGTGGGTTCGCTGGGGATGGTATGGTGAATTTGTGGATTCGCAAACTCCCGATAGTTACAACAAAGATTACCCCTATGGGAAAAAGGTCGATGTAGTTCTAGACAGAAACTCGGAAACGGATGTAAACTACTTTAGTGAGATTACTTACTTTTGGGTACGTTATGATAATGACGCTTATGATTTCCCCCCCTACGCTCATCTCAGAACCCAGGATGCGAACGGTAAATGGTGGCTACGCATTCCTGTTAATTCTGTGATTAAACAATCCATTCTTCTTACCGGGTTCCCAATTCCGCCAGAATCTGGTATTGGAGAACACGTATTCGAAGTTGCTTGTGAAGATTTACAGGGCGTTGTTGATCCTGTTCCTGCTGAGTATAGATTCTATCTGCATAAGTTAATCCCCCCGTCAGCACGGAATGGTGTTTTAGTAGTGGACGACGATTTCCCCAATTCTAGCTATTCCCCTCAAGCATTCGTGCATGCTTTTTATGATTCTTTGTTCGCTGACTATTCAGGCACTGTTCGCTTAATAGATCAATCTGCTTCCGATGGAAGCTTTGTAGGAGATACATATTCTGATCGTAGATACCGTCAGCTTGCCGTGAGTGATTTACAGAAGTATAAATTGGTTATCTATCATAATGATAATTCTAACCATGCAGGGCAAAAAGATACCCCTGCTCCTTCACAAGAAGGTTTTGTCAATGTTGCTGACGCTCTCTCCATGTATATGAAACTTGGAGGAAACCTGGTGGTGTCTCATACCAGTCGGCTAAATCAAGCTTTAACAGAGAACCCTAGCACAGGTCAATTAAGAACCATAAAGTCTTTCATGGGCATCCCCGATGAAGCTGGATCAATTTTGGCACTGGGTACTTCGATTATAAATAACGCATTCTTCTACAAAGCTGTTGCTAATGAAACAGGCTTTAATGATGTTGCATTAAACGTTACTACGAATTTTAACAGTACCGTAAACTCACGTAAAGGTATGGGTGCTATCTCATATTTCCCAGAGGCTTCAGGCGATGTTATTTACAAACTGGGATGCAAACCTGTAGATTTCCCGACATCCCCGCCTACCGCAGATCAATTTGCACAGTATAACAACCAAATCGTAGGAATACGCAATACCAATCCTACCGGTGGCAAAGCTTACACATTCGGATTTCCCTTATCATATATGGTATATAATGACGCAAAAACTATGATGAATAAGATCAGAAGTGAGTGCGGATTGTAATATCCATTAGCTAAATCCCACACTAATAGAACCGGCTTTAATGCCGGTTCTTTTTTGTAGTCGCTTTTTTTTGCTGGTATTAGAACTTTTGTAATCGCCTTGCTTGTTAAGACTATTGAATAATTGGTAACGCTGGCTTCAGCCGGTTGTACCGTCTTCTTTAGTCATGCTTGTCTTAGTGCATGTGCAAACGCTGTAATACTAATATGACATATATATCTACCACCGAGTACACCGAAGGCACCGAGATATTTACAAAGAGTAAAAGAGTGAAAAAGGCAAAGAGAGGGGGTTGGTTGACTTGTTCTGATGATGGGTATCAGATGATTCAGATTTATATCTACCACCGAGAACACCGAAGACACCGAGATATTTACAAAGAGTAAAAGAGTAAAAGAGACTATAATAGAACGCTGATAACTGGATCGACTGGATCATCAGGATTATTACCTGTGGGGCTGTGAATAAGGTTGCTTTTCCTTCTATTCTCTCAAATCTTTTCTCTCTTTTTCTCTTTCACTCTTTTACTCTTTGTTAAAAAAGAAATCTAATACTTACGCAAAGATTCAGTTTAGCAGCATCAGAATGCTGCTCTACAATGCTCTTTTACTCTTTGTTAAAAAAGAAATTTAATACTTACGCAAAGATTCAGTTTAGCAGCTCAACTTAACTCGTAACTCTAGCAGGATCGGAGCCTGCTATACACTGATCAAGACCGTTACCAATTATTCAATAGTCTTCTTTAGTCATGCTTGTCTTAGTGCCTGTGCAAACGCTGTAATACTAATATGACATATATATCTACCACCGAGAACACCGAAGGCACCGAGATATTTACAAAGAGTAAAAGAGCAAAAGAGGCAAAGAGAGGGGGTCGGTTGAGTTGTTCTGAAGATAGGTTTCAGATGATTCAGATTTATATCTACCACCGAGAACTTCCCAGGCACCGGTTTATTGGTGGTAACCAACCCATAACTATCCGCTATCACGATATGGGATAGTTAAGGGATAGTTATGAGCGAGAAAAGAGAGGGAGGTAAATGTGCCAGGGAAACCATGAGGAATGAAATGTATAAATTACTGAATGGTTAGCCCCTGTTTACAAGTTTACTTCCACCCAAATTCCCAGGCTGAACATACGGGTTCCGTCATCACGCTTTTTGTCGGTAGTGATTTCATAACTACTGGTTAGCCCACCCCTGATGTTTTGGTCAAATTGGTAGGTTGCCCCTGGCGTAAAAGCAAGGCGTGTGGTTGATCTATCTACCTGAGAGTTTTCCCTGCCTTGGGTAACATCATAGCTCTTATCATAAGCTATGGCAAGACTGGAGCTTAGTTCGTTATTGATGTGTATTTTGCGTTTGGTGAAAGGTATGGTAAATCCGCGTCCAGCTCGGAAACTGTAGGAGACGTTACCGTTAAGAGACTGGTTATCGCTGGTTTTAACGATCTGATAATTATCCATATCGGTAATATTCTCCGTATGAGTGGTAGAGAAGCTGAGATTGGTGTTGATAACCTTCATAATACTGCCACTGAAACCCAGGATAGGGCTGAAAGCCAAAGTTCTGGTTTCTTGTTTGGGCTTTATCCAGTTAATATCACCATTTTTGCGAACTGTATTCTGGAACCCGGTGTTTATACGAGTTCCAGACATGTATTTTCCCAAGCCTACCCAGGATTCAAAGTTCATTAGGGTAATGGTAATATCTGGGAAAGTATAACCAATGCTTTGATTGCTCGCACTGGCAGCGCGCTTATTGGTGGTGTAAGAATAGTTAATTATGCTATCGATATTGCGGGAAATAGCAAGCCCTGAACCAAAGGTTATGGTATTATCGTCTGTGGTTGCTTCCAGGAAGCCATTGGGAACGCTGTGAGGTAAGCCAATCTGGAATGCAAAGGGAAGTGTCTCTGTCTTGCGGGCATAATTCATTACATAGCCGTTTTGGTATGAAGCGGTGATGTTTTTAACTCGCGATAGGTTGTTTACCAATCCATATAATAATCCATAACTGGGAGCTTTGGGCTTAGTTATGGCAACGGTTGAATCTGTTGCCGCAATATCGGGTTTTCCTTCGCCAATTGTGTTTGCTATCTTTTTCAGTTCTTCTTCTGTATATTCGGCTTCTTGATCCCTCTTTTTCTGTTCTTCTTCGGCTTGTTTATCTCTTTTTTTCTGTTCTTCTTCGTTGTATTCTGTTTCTTTATTCTTTTGTTCTTCCGAGTGCCTTAGTTTTTCTTCAAGTTCTTTCATCTCTTGCGCGTATTGAGGGTCGTTTAGCCTTTTTTGTTCTTCTTCCATCTTTTGCTTTTCGTCATTAAGATTAGGCTTTTCATCTTCTTTGTTTGGCGGTTTATTATCAGTAGTTGGGGCATCGCCAGGTTTGGGTTTATCGATCTTTGCAGGCCTTTTACTCTTTATCTTTTGCGCCCATGAGCTTAGGATTGTGGCATTTTGGAAGGTGGAACTAACCCTAAAGCTTCTGTTTGTGTTACCATCGCTTTGGAATACTTCAATCTGACCATCAGGCCCCTGCTCATAGTATTTGCGCTGCGCATCAGTAAAACGTGCTGTGCCGACTGCGGTGAAACTAAATACTTGGGGGAGAAAATTGGGATTATAGTTCAGCCCCAAATCTTGCACAAATTCGCTCATTTTGCCAATATTAATGCCTTTCCAATACCGTTCCTGAATCAAATCGCGCTTGGTATTGTATCTAGCCGTGGCCGTAAGATCACTTAGCAGAGGCCAACTAATATTGTTGTCGGTAGTCAACAAACGGGTGGCAATAGTCTGAGCGCGTGGATACCAGTTGTAAGCATCGTCGCGCTTTTCCCAGTTCCAGCTTTTAGGCTCTGTATTGTTGAAAGTGAAGCTATTATTCCAGGTATTGGGAAAAAAGCCCAGACGATAGCGTTTATACAACGCGAAACTGCTAAGCTCAGCCGGCAAGCTCAGGTTGTAGTTAAGAGTCCCACGATATGATAAAGTGGTATCAACTGTCGTGGGTGCATAGCGGAACGAGTTTTCGAATCTGGCACTCAGCGAGGTGCGATAGAGCGTGTATAGCAGGATTTTATTCTTTGGGGCAGTCCTCTGGCTGATGCCAAAATCTGCGCTATACATCAAGCTTTCGTTCTTTTCTCTCTCTCTTTCTAGGACATTGTCTATATTAGATCTCAAGACATCAGAATTTGCACGGTAGCGAGGAATCCCCAAAGTGTAGTTTCTGGATAGAGAAAGCGGCATGTCCAGGCTCCATGAACTAGGGACAAACTTATTCAGGAAGATCTTATTCGTGATATTCAAGCTTTGGGTTCGGGTGTAGGTATTCTGCCTGCCACGCTGAATGATGGGATTAAAGTTCTCACTCTTTTCTTCATAATCCACATTCAAAGTTGCCAAATCGGCTAAAGAGGTGTTTAGACTAACTCTGCTGGCAACACCTACAGCCTGGTAGGGATCGATAACCCTCAAGTCATTGTAATAGACTGTGCCATTATATGGTACGCCAAGAGGGTCCTGTGGGTTGTATATACCCAAGTAGAGATCACGGATATTGGTGAGAGTGGGACGTCCTTTGAAATAATAAACCTTGTTGCCTGCTACCAAAGAATCCGCCAAAGCATCCGGGTTATTTATTTTAAGAGCGATCATATCTTGTAGCTGGTAATCTAGCTCCACCCATTTACTGGCATTCATTTTGGTTTCATAGGGAATCACGGGAATTCTTTGACGCACCTGATAATAGTTCAATGAATCTGCTCCAATCCGGAATATAACGTCCAAGGAATCGGGATTGCTATTTGCTATTTCGCTGCTTCCTTCGGGAAACACCCAGAAACGGATGCTGTTATAGGAAAGAAGATTGTAGGCATCAAACATTCTTTGGCGCAGCAAACAATTTTGTCCTTGCTTTAGGTTTGTAAGGCTAAGGGTTAATGCAGATTCTGATGATTCGCGACTGTCCTCTATATACACCGTACCTGGAGGTGAGCTGTAGTGCCCACGGTTCTTTTGGTTGTTTACGATACCGGATAGATAAGATGTGTTGCTTGCAGAAAGTTCAGATTCACTGATGATAGTGTTGTTGAAGTTGCGAATACTGAAATCCTGCCATTTATTGCCGATTAAAGACATATCTGCAATAAGTATCTTGGCATCCTTATCAGTTTCTGCCCACACGCGGACATAAGATATCTTGCGCAAGCTTGGTGCTACATTGGTGCCGGAATTGTTTACAATCTGATAGTATGTGGGGTCATTTACTGGTATCCTAAACAGCCTCCAGCCAAACTTATTGGTGTTTTCAATTAAGGTGGAGGTCGTATCGCTGATAGAAAATGAGTAAGTGAAATACCTATCCAATTTGTTTAGCACCCCGTTGCCATCCAAATCTTCGGTATCGAGGATACGGTTGCCTTCCGAGCCGTTTATTCTTGGATAGTCTCCGTATTGATCAATAGAGTTCTCGGCTACATCATTGGGATCTGCTCCGGGTTGACCGAATGTAATACCATCCAAACCTATATCTTCATCCAGGGTCAATACCCCATCTTTGTTGGTATCTTCGTTGTTAAGAACGTTGTAGCCTCCAAATTCGGTATAGTAGTCCTCAAGAATATCTCCCATATCGATATGAAGGTTTACATTAGCCGCAGGTGTATCTAGCTTCAGCAGCACTTCGATGTATTTCTTCTGAGAAAAGTCTAACTGATTGCCAAGGTATTTCATTACTCCAGCCCAGCTACGCGAGGAAGCTCCTGGTATTTCCAGATTGTTACGGAAAGCCTTTAAAGCAAGCACTGTAACCGTTTCAGAGCGTTCTCTTTCTGTTAATGTAGAAGCATCTTCTATCATTTCACGACGGATATTTTTAGGATTATACCAGTTTATCCTGCCCTTGGAAAAAGGCGTGGCATAAGGTTTGCTTGCCATCACCCAAGAAGAAAAGGTTACTCCCAAGGGATATGAATCCATGATAGATTCCATATCGTCCACATAGGATTGCTTCTTCTTTCCAGAAGGATCGCCATAGATATTAGGAATGGTAAATGCCACTTCCCCGGAGAGTCTTATCTGAGAAGGTGCAGTAGAAGCAATCAGTGGCAGGGCATCAATCCATCTGGTGATAAATGCAGGTTTAAAATCTAAGGAACCATCTACATTGCCCATCCACATTTCAATGTTCTCATTACCAATTCTCGGGTGCTTATCTGCCACATTTTCACTGCGGTAGATCATCGTGCCACCAAGTTTGGCATAATCTGTAAGCTTCCAATCTGCACGGATACCAGCCAGTGTTTTCTTAGCCACATCAAAGGTGCTGCGGAACTCGAAATCTATCTCTATTTTGGAATCTGGATCCTTGCCCGCAGCGGTAAGGAAGGTTATCCTGCCAAAGTCGTAATCCACAATATAATCAATATTCTCGCGCTGATCATTGCCATTCACC
>JALNXT010000036.1 GCA_023230245.1 Candidatus Cloacimonadota bacterium | reverse complement strand
ATTTTTGAATAAAACTTCATCTTTTTTTATATATGCAAGGTGATATCCTGCGTTAACAAATGCATTTTTAGAACCGGTATTACATGCATAGATTCCGGCATATACTTTGTGCATATCTAAATTATTAAATGCATATGCTGTAACAAGAGAAATTGCATTAGATGCAACATGTTGACCCCAGTATTCTTTCAGACCAATTATTAAACCGATATCTGCATGCTTATGTATAAAATTTATTGACCCAAGTTTAATGTTACCAATATGTTTATCATTTTCTTTCCAAAAAATGCCAAATAATATATCTGATTCCGAAGTAGTACAATTCTCTACAAAAGTCCGTATTGATGTTAATGTATGGATCACATTTTTACTTTCAGTAAATTTCACTACATCATAATCATTCATCCAATTAACATAATTTATATCAACATCGGCTTCAGTTAATTCTTTAAGATAGATTGAATCGCCAACTATTATTGGTATTTCAGATTTTTGTTGGGACATCATGTTACTCCATTTTGACATTGAAAATCACTTTCTTTACTGCACAAATAACATCAGCCACATCCTTAGTGGTCATTGAATAATACAACGGCATAGTAATAATCTCTTCATATATCTTTTCAGCATTCGGACATAAGCCTTTGGCGTATCCTAATTTCTGATAATACGGGTGATAGTAGACGGGAATATAATGCACATTACAGTGGATATTTTCAGCCCACAACGCATCAAAAATCTCTCTTCGTGATGCATTCAGCATATTTAGATTAAACCGTAAAATGTACAGATGTCTCGTTGTATCGCTTTCTGCAATCTCTTTCTGCACAGTTACTTCAGGTATCTGTGAGAATCCCTCATCATACATTTTGACAATCTCTTTTCTTCGTAAAGAGAATTTCTCCAGTTTACTCAGTTGGCTCGATAAGAGTGCTGCCTGAAAATCGGTCAATCGGTAGTTATAACCTAAATCGACCTGTTCATAATACCAGCCTTCACCGGTTGGGTGAACCATCTGGCTTGCATCACGCGTAATCGCATGGGATCTGAACAAAATCAATTTATTGAATAATTCCTTATTATTGGTTAAAACCGCCCCACCTTCACCACCCGTCACTGTTTTGACCGGATGAAAGCTGAAGGCGGTCATATCAGCAATTGAGCCAACAGAACAACCATTATATGTTGTTCCAAGAGAGTGGGCTGCGTCCTCAATGAGAATCAGGTTGTATTCCTTGCAGATTTGCTGAATTTCATCCAGTTCAACAGCCTGACCGGTAAAATCAACAGCAACAATTGCCTTCGTATTTTCGGTGATATGTTCCCGAATTGAAGCTGGAGAGATGTTGTATGTTTCCGGATCGATATCTGCAAATACTGGTTTTGCGCCACAATATAAAGCACAGTTTGCCGATGCAGCAAATGTCATTGGAGTTGTGATCACTTCATCCCCTTCATGGATGCCGGCAGCAAGACAAGCAACATGAAGTGCAGCAGTTCCATTGGAAACAGCAACTGCATATTTTGCACCCGTTATCCTGCACAGATTCTCCTCAAGAATCTGGATCTGTGGGCCGCTGGTAATAAGAGGACTGCGTAAAACATTAGCCACAGCCTCAATATCTGCTTCATCAATATACTGCTTACCATATGTAAGTGGTGTTTCCCGAACCGGAACGCCGCCATGAATTGCTAATTTCTCCATGATGATTTCACCAGAATTATGATTAAATCATCTCTTCATATACAGAATCCAATCGTTTTTTCAAATCAGACACAGAAAGCCATTGAGTGTTTGTACCGGAACTATATACAAATTCAGGATCCACTTTCCTCCCTCCTTCAAGAATCATATCTTTGTTCCACCAGTTGTAGTGGGGATAAATAATGTAATGATTCTCATACTCATAAGTATATGGTGCATCTTCTTTGCTTACCATCACTTCATGCAGTTTTTCTCCCTCACGAATTCCTATTTCCGGTATATCACAATTTGGAAGCATAGCCTGTGCCAAATCAGTTACCTTAAATGAGGGGATTTTAGAGATGAAGGTCTCTCCCCCCTGAGCTTCAGTCAGAGCCTTAATTACCAGTTTGATCCCCTCTTCCAGGCTGATCCAGAAACGTGTCATGCGATAATCGGTGATCGGTAAAGTTGTTTTTCCATCATCAATGATCTTCTTGAAAAATGGAATAACAGACCCACGACTTCCGGCAACGTTGCCATAACGCACAACTGAAAATCGAATATCCTTCTCACCTGCATAGGAGTTTGCAGCGGTGAAGAGTTTATCTGATACAAATTTAGTCCCCCCATAGAGATTTACCGGATTTACTGCTTTGTCTGTTGAAAGAGCAACAACACGTGATACTGTTGAATCAAGAGAAGCGTTGATAACATTTGCAGCACCATCGATATTTGTTTTTACTGCCTCCAGCGGATTGTATTCACAGGATGGAACCTGTTTTAATGCTGCAGCATGGATAACATAATCAATTCCATTCAGTGCTCTTGTAAGACGTTCTTTGTCTCGTACGTCACCAATGAAGAAACGAAGTTTATCTTCATGTTCTTTGAACTTGTTCGCCATGATGAACTGCTTATATTCATCACGAGAGTAGATTACAATTTTTTTAGGATCGTAATGTTCAAGAACGTATTCGACAAAGTGATTGCCGAAGGAACCGGTACCACCAGTGATAAGAATTGATTTGTTATTAAGCATATAGCTAATTATATTTCATGATTAACGTATCTAATTACCTCTTTGAAGTTTATATAAAATAATTAATATAGACCAAATTTGGAAATATATTGGAGTCTGTCCACTCGTGAATTCTGTGATCTAAACCACTCTCCCTTTTTCTCTGTCAACAGGGCAAAAGTCGGAAAATTACTATATATTTTCGTCAATCCACAAAGAGATATTACTTTCGGTTAAAAAGGTTATTAGAAATTCTCCACTATAAATTATATAATGCACATTTTTCAATGAGATTTATAAGGAGTTGGGGAGGGATATTTATTTTTTCATTCATGTCACCTCTCCTTATCAGAAGATACTCACTAAGCCTCTCTTGGAACATATCATAACGAGGCGAATACCCATTAACTAATTTCTCAAATATGTGGGGAAGATCAGTCTCAGCTCTTACAGTTAATACCTCAGGAATATCAGCATAAGGGCAATTCTCAGGACCGAATATGATGACAGGCTTTTTTTGATACAAGCATTCAAGAGAGACAGTCCCATTTATAGTAGCTATCGCCCTTACTTGTTTCATCTTATTAGACAAAAGAACACTCCCAGGAATTTTCCAATCCAAGAAGGATACATTAGGAATAGATAATAGTTCTTTGTAATATTCTTTGCTCCGATAATTTTCCATTGTTTTCAAATATGGATATGGCTGCGGGCCAAATGTGGCTGGATGTTCTTTTAGATAAATCATCCATCCTTTTGGAAGATAACGAGCTAACATTTTTATATTGTATATCTGACAATTATAGACGGATCGATTCATTATGGATGCTTCTGGTTCCAGATGGAGGAAGAAAAGCACAGCGTTTTGATTGTCTGGAATCATAGAAACTGCATGTTTGTTATAGTAATGTTTCAATGACTTAGAAAAACATGTAAAATGAAAAAACTCTCCAAATGTCAATCTACAATAGATTCCTAATGCAAAAAAACGTGAATCATTTTTATTAATATAAGTATTTAGGAAAAAAATTATTGGAGAATATAGTTTTAAGATAAGATTTGTACATCTCCGTTTTTCATTATCGATTACAATGTGATGACCAGATAAGTCACTCAATAATTTCTTCATTTTAACATATTGATTCATAATAAAGAGGAATAATAACCGCATTATTCGATTTTTGATTTCTGGAGGAATATATTCATTGTCTCTGTTATGATCAAATAACACCAGATCAAGGTTTAATGGACAATAGTCAAACCATATATCTTGAATCTTAAGATGACGATCTGTTATGCAATCTAGGACGCCAAAAAGCGTGATTCCTCCTTTACCAAAGAAAACATCTGTTAAATATACAGGAATCGAATTAGCTTTTGCTATATCTATTGGAATAGAATCATGGAACGAACCATGTTCTTGGTCTCCCAACACAAGAACGCAGTCTATCTTTTCTTTAAAGAGATGTAACCAAAAAGCTAATGCCGTATAGTATATAGAAAGTATCTTTGCTTCAGGTGTTTTGATGATACGCCCCAATAGTCTCTCGACTTTTAACTGCGTTGGACGATATTGTATTATTTCCTCATGTGAAACAAATGTTTGATTCCAGTTGAGAATATCTTGAAAAGTATAAACTATTACCTCGGGACGTTGTAATAAGACTTTATCCTTTTCTCTATCCGACTCAACAATGATTGCAACTATATCTATATCAGTTTGCTCTTTGAAAAACGTGGGGGGTAATACGCGCAAAGATGGATCAATTAATAATACCCTTTTCATAATACCATCATCAATATTAATTACGTGTTTGATGTATAAGTATTAATACAAAATGATTTTCTGTTCGGAAAATTATAATAAAATCACATCCATCTGTAAAACCTAATAGATTCTATATGATGGATAATGTAAAACTGAACTTACCTTTTAATTATGTAGAATATATAATTCGAAGTGACAAATATCTATTCAAAAACTTTTATAAATTTTGCATTAAATAAAAGAAACTGCCCATAAATAGAAGACGCCATCACACTCTCCTTCACACTTATATTAGGCATAGACACCAAAACAATAAACACAAATTTTCAGATTAATTGACAATTTATAGTGGAACAAGAATGAATATCCAAATAAATTTTAGAATAGTTCGAACTAACCATAAATGGAGATGAGAATCTTACCATGACCTACATGAGATACGTATTTATTTTAAGGAACAAAATAGTATTAATAATAATATGAGATCGGCATATCAAAGTTTGATGAAAATACCATTATTAAGGCATTTTAAAGATTTAATAATTCGAACAAAAAATATCGAAAATATGCTCCAGAGGATGGTCCCACAGCCAACGTTAATGCATTTTGAATATCCAATAGTTGAACATTGTAACCTGAATTGCAAATATTGCAACCACTTCTCACCACTTGCAGATAAAAAGAATGTTGATGTCAAAATCTATGAAAAAGATATAAAACGAATGGCCGAACTATTTGCATCACAGATACCCCATATATCTTTGGTTGGTGGAGAACCGCTATTACATCCAGAATTAAATGATATCTTGACCATTACCCGCTCATATTTTCCAACATCTCATATTTACTTGATAACAAATGGAATCCTCCTCCCAACAAAAAAAGAAGATTTCTGGTCAGCATTAAATAAGAACAAAATTACTTTGGAGCCAACAAAATATCCTCTAAAAATAGATTGGCAAGAGATAGAAAAAACCGCAGCGAAGTATACTGTAGCACTCAAACATCAGGGATCCATTAATAAGACAGAAATGCAGAAATTACCTATTGATACTACTGGATTACAGAACCCAGTTAAAAATTATTACATGACATGTTATATGCCGGGCTCATGTACTCAGTTGCTGAATGGTAAACTATACCCATGCGCAATTGCTGAAAACATACATTATTTTAATAAGAGGTTTAATCAACAAATTCCAATTTCACCACATAATTCGATAGATATCTATGATGTTCAAACAAAAGAAGAAATATTACAATTTTTCACAAAGCCGATACCAATGTGCAGCTATTGCGACTGGGAACATTTTACAGATAATAATAAATGGGAGAGAACAAACGGAGAAGATATAAATGAATGGATTTAAATTGGAACTGTTTTTTGTTCATATGATTACTTAAGAAATTTCAGGATTATCTAAATCAAATAGAACGTTGATATTAAATGCAAAACAAGAGATATGACACCCCAATCCTTCTTCTGATTTTTAAAAGACCGGAAACTACCCAAAAAGTATTTGACCAAATAAAATTATTGAAACCAGCCAAACTCTATGTTTTCTCAGATGCCCCGAGAGATGAAATTCCTGAAGAAAAAGAACTTTGTTTAAATACACGTGATATCATTAATCAAATTAATTGGAACTGTGAACTTCATACCCTTTTCCTTGATGTACATCTTGGAGGTTGCGACCCTGCTGTGAGAACAGGAATCACATGGTTTTTTGAATGTGAAGATATGGGTATTATTCTGGAAGATGACTGTGTGCCAAATCAGGACTTTTTCTGGTTCTGTCAGATGATGCTAAATAAATACCATGATGAATTAAACGTAATGATGATTACAGGTGACAATCCCATATCTCATATTGCAAAACCAGAGGAAACATATTACTATTCCCGTTGGGCATTTATTTGGGGTTGGGCAACATGGAGACGAGCCTGGCTATTATATGATAGTAATATCACGGATTGGCCAATACAATATACGAAACTTATATCAGACAAATATTTTTCTGAAATTCAGGAATATCGAGAATATATAATATATTATTGTGACGAGTGTTTCAAAAATCCAAAAAACGGAACCTGGGATTTCCAATGGGCCTACTGTATGTTTCATCATAATGGATTAAGTATAACACCACGAGAAAATTTGATAACCAATATAGGAGACTCTGGAGTTCATTATTCCAATGAAGATACATTTGGGTTATTCACTCCTTCCACTTCGCTTGATCTTCGTCAGGTTCGTCATCCAGATGGAATAGCGCCCAACAAATTTATGGATACTATTAGATTCAAACATTCTATAAGAGTGGGTACTAAATATTATTATTCATTGAAAATAGCTTCAATTATGAGAAAATTAAAACTCCTTCCAAGATTTCCAAAGTTACATCCCCTCTCTATTGGATTATGGTTTAAGGACAAACTATCAAAATAGAATAGAGGGGGAGACCTATTTATGAAAAACACGAACAATTAATTCACGAACATTGACCATAATAAAAGACTGAGAAAACTTCAAAAAATAATTTAAGCGCTTTCGCAAGGGAATATAAATTAGATTTCTTGTATCGGTAATAATCTGTTCTGATGAGAAGTTTGATACAGAAGAAACTTCCTTTAGTAATTCTGTAGCATCACAACACCACGGAGTATCAGAAAAATATTCCCAAAATTCATAATATCCAGGGAAATCCTGATATATTTTCCACGGCTTAATCCAGGAGAAATGGATAACTATATCTTCTGGACCAAGTGACCCATGGTTTTCTGTAGTAAGATTATATTTTTTATCCAGATGATAATAATCCTCTTTAAACACTGAATTAAGCGCTGCCTGATCCACAGTTTGAGTATTTGGATGGTTAGCAAGAAACGCCAAGGTCTGTTTTGAGAATTCATACCGCTTTCTTATCCCAGCCAAATCCATCAATAAAACACCTGCGTTGAACTCATCACCATTTTCATGTAAATACGCTCCAAGGCAATATTTCCCCATATCCACATCCCATAGCTCACGGATATCTTTTCTGACAATCACATCACAGTCCAAATAAATGACCTTATGTATTTCGGGTAAAACATCAGGTAGCATTAATCGAAGCAATGTACCTAACGTAAAAAATCTGAGCTTAGGAAGGGTTGAACACCAAGCGGGCATTTCAACATGATGACATGTGATTTTTGTATTGAAGCGATTTTCAAGTATCTTATATTTTTCTCTGTTCGCATCATATTCTAGATCATTTTTTTTATAATTTTCATCATATAGCAGGTGAATCTCTACCGGACCATAAGTATTCTTCAATAGAGAAGTAATTGCTGTACCCGCATACTTATTATAACTATCTGCAAGATTCCAAATGGAAAATACTACATGAATCGTATTATTATTTTGAATATCTGAAAACATAATTACTGATTATTATATCCTCATTAATGATATATGAGAATACCGTATCCAAATTCAAATAAGCTATATAAATAATTTAGGATAATGTTTTGATAAGATGTTTTTACCCTTGCCAAACAGGCAACGAACCATAAAACTCAAATCATTCATTGTCACTAATGAAGGGAGTAATGTGATTTTTTCTGCGGAACACTTCGCTGAAGACTCCAGTGATGAAATAATACTCGCCAGAGAGGAAAATAACTGATATTGCTGAAGATACCGTTTCCTTGCTTCGCAGAGAGCTTGAAAATGTAATGCATAATGCTGTGAATCTGCCAAAGTTTTTTCAATTATATCAATTGATCCATCTAAATCCGTGATGTCAATATATGCAAACGAGTCTTTCGGATAATAATCCTCCAAATTTGTACATCCATAATAAAACGGAAACGTATAGCTAAGAAAACAATCATTCAACTTCTCAGTTATATAATTATTTGAACTGGAATTTTCTATCACAACGGAATATTTATATGGTGCAAGAACATCCCACTTGTCACCAAAATCCTGGATTCCCCTGCCAAACAAATCAATATTATCACCAAAATAATTATTTAAAGCCATAACATACTGATATCTCTGTTCATGCCCCTTACTAAATCTCTTATTTGATGATACAATGGAAATATCCTTACATTTTTCCAAAAAAGAAATCTGATTAAGTTCATCATATGTTTTGTGCACAAACCATGGAAGAATTTGATGGGTTTTAATCACATGTTGATGATGTAGGGAATCCTGAGCTGTTATTACTGTTGCAAACTGACTAAGAAATCTTCTACTATATTTTTTAACACTAACGGGTTCACCAGTTACAAATATAGTATTTCCAGGAGGGCATAGTACTGTTTCTTTTTTAGACAATTCGTTCAATACTACCCAATAGTCACACTCTGAGATATCATCATCCACAAAAAAATCACAGTTTCCCCACACTCCTTTTCCGCCAGGAGTCTGCGCCAATAACCCATCAATATTATCCGATGAACTTAGTTTCACTTTTAACATACTCTCTCTCCAAAACTCGCTTCTTACATCCGCACCCAGGAATCTGGAATAATATCCGTCTTCATTTCAGAATCATTAAACCAATTCTTAGGACAGACAATGATT
>JALNXT010000035.1 GCA_023230245.1 Candidatus Cloacimonadota bacterium | reverse complement strand
GCAGTTTATGATTGAGCCTGCATTGTTGTTTCCGCATATCCCTCCGCCCACCTCAGCATTACCGATATTGACTATTGCTGCCGAGCTGCAGTTGTCGATAGTTCCTTTGTTGTGCCCTACAATCGAACCTGAGTCGCCATTCCCGAGGATATAGCAGGTGCTGTTCAGATTCAGGTTTTTAATTAGGCTACCAGTTCCTGTCATTCCAAATAAACCATGATGGGTTCCATAGCTTGCCATACTCAGGTTGGATATAGTATGATCGTTTCCGTCCAGACCGCCATAAAAGTAAGCACTACTATTCCCTATTGGTACCAGGCAGTGGCATAAGAAGTAAGATCAATATCACATGTCAGCTTAAAATACGTGCGCGAACTGGTGCTACCCAGGTAATTGCGGATAAGATTGAATTCTGAGACATTGCTGACACAATAGGGATCAGCTTCAGTTCCGGTTCCTGAGGGGAATAAATTCTTCGTGAATGTCACATTGTCGATATACAGATAGCCGGAACCGTGTTGGTTTTGGGTCTGAAACCTCAGGATATTTACTCCTGCCGGTATCTGAATAGTTTTGGTCGCCCACTGGGTGCTCCCTGGGGAAAAAGTGACACCTGCTGGCGCAGCCGGAGCAGTAATCAGATTTCCTCCTGTTGCCCCACTATAGGTAGTACGTAGCGAAAAGTTCCCCCCCCCATCGGTGGAGCTGAGTATCTGCAAGTCTTTATACGCCGGTTCATAAGGCGCGTAATGAGCATACGCATGATCAAAAGAGAGGGTGCCTCCGTAAACACCAAGATTCAGGAAAGGTGTATCCAGTGTGGTTGATGTGCCAGTTGTCCAGTTGTCCCAGTCTATGATGCTGCCTTGTCCAGTAGCACCATAGGCATTTGCTCCGCTCCAACGCCAATAAGTAGATGTATCTGGGTTTCTCCATCCCGTGGGAGGGAAGGGTGTGGAACTACTAAAAGTCTGGGTGCTGGGGTAGCTATTGATCCCTGTATCCACATAATGTAGA
Source organism: Candidatus Cloacimonadota bacterium (assembly GCA_023230245.1). Lineage (GTDB taxonomy): Bacteria > Cloacimonadota > Cloacimonadia > Cloacimonadales > Cloacimonadaceae > Cloacimonas. Next base: position 8,176 of record JALNXT010000035.1, on the reverse strand, counting down.
TTAAAATCATCAATAAACCACGATGGTCCGTAACCACTAATTCCATGAAATCGGATCTGGACTGTATGCCCGGCAAAACGAGTAAGATTAATACTTTCCTGTACCCCGCTACCAGGGTTAAGCTCTGTAGCTCCATCATTGGAATTAAACTCTTGATATTTTCTTTCCCATATTTTTTCCCAACCATACCCAGTAACTTGATCGCCATAGATTTCTACACTTGCTTGATCCTGTGGGTATAGGGCATTTAACATATGCGACCATTTAAAATCCAGACGATACATATAGCCTGGGACAGTGATCTGTGGAGAATATAGGTATGCCTGGGTACCATGATTCACTTCACCTAGAAAACATCGAGCCCATGTGTGTGAATCCGAGTAGGTCCAGTAAGCCACAAAAGGGGAGGTATAATCGTTTCCAGTCCAGTCAGGAGGCATCCATGTTCCATTGAAGTTTTGGGAGTAGGGAGCAGTGTAAATAGTGCGTTCACCCCCGGGAGAGGTGCCCATTTCATTTGCGGATGCCAACGAAGCTGCATCCGTTGGCAAGGACGCCGCCAGTAAACTAAATGACACTATTAGTAATAGCGCAGAAAACAGTATTGCTTTCATCTTTGAAAACTCCTTTAAAATAAGACTTACGTGTTCGCTATGTGCATACATAATGCGTTGAATCACAGCTTATTAGGAGTGAATCTACGGTATGTTGAAGGGCAATCCAACTCAATAATGATCTGATAAATCTCACATTCTGTTTTTTGTCAATGCTTTTTTCAGGGTTAAAGCCAGTCCTATTCATCTCGCAACCCTATAAACAGTTACGACCACTGTGACAGGTGATACTCATTTGCAAGTTTGGGTGAGACTTTGCATTCACTGTACCATTTACCACCGAGAACACCGGATGCACCGAAAGATTCACAAAGAGTAAAAGAGTAAAAGAGAAAAAGAGAGAAAAGAGAGAAAAGAGAGAAAAGAGTAAAAGAGGGAAAGAGGGAAAAAGTGATAAACGCAGAGAACTGGATCGACATGATTTACACTTAAAGACTACTCGAATAATATGTCGCATAGTGTCAAACCTCATTTTATTAAGTGGGAATAACCATAGCCAAAACAGGCTGGTACCTCAAGAGATTTGTTTATTCGCACGTAGTGCAGCACGCCGATGCTGCGAAATACAATTCTCACAGGATCGGCGTGCTGCACTACAAGTTGTTTTTGCTCGCTTCAGCGGGCAGACCTATCTCGAATAATTGGGAATTTCTTTATGGAGCATAGGCTTTTACTTTGAAGAATTTCTTGCCACTGCTTGCAGCACTAATGCTTAGCGTATGGTTGGGCGCAGCGACAGTGGTGAACGAAGTCGACCAGTTCACCAAATTGTCCGAGCTATATACATGGTACTCTGTTGCTCCGGTAACGCTTTGCCAATTCAAGCTGATAGTGCTGCCGGAAGAGCTGATGCTTACAGTCGGAGTTGCCAGATTTGCAGAGGCTGTATAGACTGGAGGACCCCTAAAATCATCCACGTGGAAGTCATAGCCTTCTCCAATGTACCGGACAGCAACGTAAACCACAGCATCGCCATAGCTGTCCAGACTATAACTTTTGTAGGTATAGCCATGTATGGTATAAGTGCCGCTGTCTATCATGGTGAAAGAAGCAGTTTGCGTGTCGGTAGTGGAAACCAGTACTTCCCAGTTTTCGGCTGGTTGTTGAAGAAACGAACCCATCCAGAAGTTGATGTTGTCATTAGGGGCGGTGGTCACGAGCAGAGGAGGAGTAATCAGCCAGATATCATCATTGCTATACCCGGACACAGCACTGGCATTAAATGAACCGGTATAACTGCCAAATTCTACTATTTCCCAAGTCTGAGTATTTGTATCATTATTCACGATTGTCCAATTGGCTGGTATGGTTCCCCCTTCAAAACCTTCCATCATGGCGTTCAAAGGCATCGTGGTAAAATAATATACAGCGTTATTGGTTGATGTACCATTAGCACTCTCAACTATAATTGACCAATAATACTTGGTGGCTGGCTGCAAAATGAACTGTTGCACAAACGAATAGCTGGTAGTTGGTGCGTTAACGACAGTTACTAAATCAGCAATCGTAGGAGGATTCACGGTGCTGATACAAATTTTATAGGCGTTAGGAGCTGCTCCCGTGGTTGGAGCTGTCCAGCTTAAGGTAGGCAGTGTACTTACGAAGGTGGATTGATTAGCTGGCAAGTTCAGAGTTACCGGATTAGTGGCTGTTAGGCTAAGGGTTACATCATCCAAACTGAGATAGTTGGTGCTGCCCCAAAGATAACCCTTGATACCCAGATAGTATGTCCCACTGCTTGCGGCTACAAAACTACCTGATATGCGTTGATATTCGCTTGTCTCCAGCACGGTTTGCCCGACAGTGGTATTGGTCATGGCAGCAATTGTGGCAGCAGTGCCATAATAGATACCGATAGTGCCGTAGTTTGGATTATTATAATACAATTGTTGCCGTGCATACAGCTCTATATCATAGGACATACCCTCTGTTAAAGTAACAGGACGGAATAACCAGGATGTTGCAGGCATTCCATCTGAATGATACATATAGACGTCGAAAGTGCCGGTTCTGGGTGCCACAGTTCCCGCATTGTAAGTGGAATTTGCTGTCCAAGAGCTGGATTGTGCTTCTATAACTTGTGTCCATTCCGAAATATTAGTAGTGCCATCAATACATCCTGCTTCAAAGCTTTCGGTGGCAAACTGATCGCGCTGGATATGGAAACTTTGGGTTGTTGCTGCAGTGCTGGCGGCACCAATAACAGAATAAGCTACTACAGTCCAATACCAGTTTTCTCCATAATTAAAGGTAAGCCCTGCCTCTGTTATCAGATTGTAGGATGTGCCAGTGTAATTGGTGTAAGTATGCTGGTTAGCATAGCCGGTGTTGAGTATTTGAGCAGGATTATCTTTAATCAGATATATAGTATAATGGTCTGTGGCTAATCCAACTGGATTGGGAGACCATGTAATAGTAACGCTATCTTTGTTTATCCCATAAGCATTATTGGTGGGAGTTAGCAAGATGGGGCTTCTAATATCGTTGGCATATTTCCATGCCATATCGGGATAGCCATTATTATCACTAGCCCAGATGCTCCAATAGTCATTTGTGCCATTGGTGGTTTCACCCACAAAGTCCCAACCTGTAAAGGTGGATTGCAGTTTCATTTCGGCAGTTGTTTTCCCTGTTCCGCTATAAGAGCTGCCAATTCCGCTGGTCTGCATATCCCAATAGGAATTGGTAACAGTTCCTCCAGTAGTACCGGTTAAGCCACCTCTTTGTCCTCCTGAAACCGTACCTGTAGAATAGCAATTGGTGATAGGACCACTCTCATGGTATCCCACTAATCCGCCATTATAACTGTTACCGGCAACAGTTGCCCTTGAATAGCAGTTATTAATGGAACCCTGATTCTGCCCCACGAGTCCGCCATTGGAGTTACCGTAGCAGCTTATACTACCGGTGGTGAAGCTACTATTTATAGTACCATTATTCCAGCCCACCAGTCCGCCGTTCCAGGTGCTTCCGAATATGGTTCCACTGGCTGTGCAATTATTGACGATAGCTCCAGTTTCATTGTAGCCGGCAATGCCGCCTAATTTGTTTGCATTAACTCCGCCTCCAGACCTGCTAACGCTACCAGTGAAACTGCTGCCGGTAATCGTTCCGGTATTAAAACCTACCAAACCTCCGCCAGGTTGTGCATTGCCTATATTAACTGTTGCCGCAGAGCTACAGTTCTGCACCGTACCAGAATTGCGTCCAGCTATAGAGCCTGTTTCATCATCCCCCAAAATATAACAGGTGCTGGCAAGTACTAGATTCTTGATTACACTGCCTGCCCCAGTAACACCGAAAAGACCATGATAATAGCCATAACTAGAGTAGCGCATGTTTGATATAGTATGGTTGTTTCCGTCCAGACCTCCATAAAAGTAAGCACTACTATTCCCTATCGGTACCCAAGCGTTGCCATAAAGTGTAAGATCAATATCACTCGTTAGCTTAAAATAGGTGCGGGAACTGGCGCTGCCCAGATAATTGCGGATGAGGTTCAGTTCGGAGGCATTGTTGATACAATAGGGATCAGCTTCTGTGCCGATACCACCGGCAAAAGGACTTCTGTTAAAGGTATAGGTAGTACCGGAGCTAAGAGAGTGGTCTACTGATGCGTTTTCGTTTGCAGTGGAATAATGCATCGGATTACCCGGAGTAATGCTGTAAAAACAACCGCTACCCCCGGGCGCACAATTGATTCCTATCGAAGCAGATGGATAAGCAGGGTCTACCATAGCTCCATAGATTAGTTCAATTTTATCACTGGCCTCATAAAGACGAATCTGAAAGTTTTGGCCAAGCGTTGAAGAATAGTTCCATCTGGAGTTATTCCATTGTGCTATAAACACGTGGCTGGAGCCTGACCCCTGCGTAATATATTTCATGGAATCTGTGTACAGATCATCCCACAATGGAGCAATCACAGGGTTGATGCTTGTGGAAGCCAAGTAATTAACATAATCTAAGCCTGTGGATACTGTCCCCAAACCCAGCAAACCGTTGCTGGACATTTTTACCTGAGTGTAGGCAGTGCCGCAATAATTAAACGTAAAGCCAATATCCAAAGCACCTGAGAGCACATCATCACCACCGGTTATGGTGGTACCAGTTATGGCAGAATAAGTGCCTGCGGAAGCAACGGGAGGAAGATAGTAGTCCGTGATCGCTGCCGGTAGAAGGTTAATAGAAAATAGGACGAACGACATTAGCATTAGCATGTTCATTCTTTTCATCTTAGATAACTCCTTTAAGAAGACTCCATATTTAGTTAGTTTATTTAGTTTCAACACAATGCACATTTTCCGCAGATAATAGTGTATATTTTGATTACTACCACAACTAAGTCAAGAAAAATCGCATTAGCACTTGCGTGTAGTTACCCAGGCTGCTAAGGATAGTGGTATAAGAAGAAAATGCGGCAGCCTAAGCGACTTTGCACTTACATTGTAACAGCACTCGCCTATAGTGCTAACAACCAAGGGTGCCGAATTATTAACAAAGAGTAAAAGAGTGAAAGAGGGAAAGAGGGAAAAAGTGATAGAACACTGATAACTGGATCGACATGATTTACACTGATCTATTTTACCACCGAGACCACCGAGGGCACCGAATTATTAACAAAGAGTAAAAGAGTAAAAGAGTGAAAGAGGGAAAAGAGGGAAAAGAGGGAAAAGAGGGAAAAAGTGATAGAACACTGATAACTGGATCGACATGATTTAGGCTGATCTATTTTACCACCGAGACCACCGAAAGCAACGAATTATTAACAAAGAGTAAAAGAGTAAAAGAGTAAAAGAGTAAAAAGAGGCAAAAGAGAGAAAAGAGAGTAAAAGTGTTAGAACACTGATAACTGGATCGAGATGATTTACACTGATCTATTTTACCACCGAGAACACCGAAGGCACCGAATTATTAACAAAGAGTAAAAGAGTAAAAGAGTGAAAGAGGGAAAAGAGGGAAAAGAGGGAAAAAGTGATAGAACACTGATAACTGGATCGACATGATTTACACTGATCTATTTTACCACCGAGACCACCGAAAGCAACGAATTATTAACAAAGAGTAAAAGAGTAAAAGAGTAAAAGAGTGAAAGAGAAAAAGAGAGAAAAGAGAGAAAAAGTGATAGAACACTGATAACTGGATCGACATGATTTACACTGATCTATTTTACCGCCGAGAACACCGAAGGCACCGAATTATTAACAAAGAGTAAAAGAGTCAAAGAGAAAAAGAGAGAAAAGAGAGAAAAGAGAGAAAAGAGAGAAAAGAGAGAAAGAGGGAAAGAGGGAAAAGAGAGAAAATAGACATTTAAATCATACTATCTTCGATCCTGGTTTCCACTTTTCCACTATTATCAGGACAACTCACTTTCTTTCCTCTCTTTTTCCCTTTTACTCTTTGTGAAATATAATGTTACAGTCTCCATTAACCCCTGCAAGCATTCTCCTATCAATGCCCACTCATTGTCCATGATAAGGGCATTGATAGGGCAATGATAGGGCAATGCTCGCAAGGGAGGCAGTATATGTGCATCGCAGGGCGGAAAGTTATTGACAGTTTTTGGCGATTTTTAGAGCCTGCAAAAAAGTAAATATTCACCTATATGGAGGAAAAATGACCTATCGTGTGCTCGCGATAAACCCCGGTTCCACCTCAACTAAGATTGCAGTTTTCGATGATACAACCCCTCTTTTCGAGAAAACTCTGCGCCACGATCCGGCTGAGTTAGACAAATTTGGCGGGATTATAGAACAGTATGACTTCCGTAAAACACTGGTGATGGAAGCCATGGCAGAGCATAATGTAACGCCTCAAAGCCTGCATGCAGTGGTGGGGAGGGGCGGTTTAGTGCGTCCGGTTAGCGGTGGCACTTGGAAGATTAGCGAAAATATGTTGCGGGATTTGAAAGACCCAAGTTTATGGGGACGCATTCATGCTTCCAATCTTGGGGCGTTCATTGCCAAAGCTATTGCCGATCCCTTGGGGATTCCAGCGTTTATCGTGGATCCCGTGGTGGTGGATGAGTTCGATGAAATTGCCCGTATCTCCGGTATTCCAGAAATTGAGCGCAAGAGTCTTTTACACGCCCTAAACATACGCTATATTGGGCGTTTACTGGCTACTGAACTGGGCAAAGACATTTCTCAGGCTAATTTAATTGGAGTGCACATGGGTGGTGGTATTTCTGTGGCTGCCATCAAAAACGGCAGGATTGTGGATGTGAATAACGCCCTATTGGGGATGGGACCCTTTTCCCCTCAGCGAGCTGGTGCTTTGCCGATTGGCGATTTGCTTGATTTGGCATATTCGGGGAATTACACCAAGAAAGAACTAAGCACTTATTTAACCAAAGCTGGTGGTTTAATGGCTTATCTTGGCACCGATAGCGGCATTGAAGTGGAAAAACGAGTTGAAGCGGGTGATGATTATGCCAAGCTGATTCGTGACGCCATGTGCTATCAAGTTGCCAAAGAAATTGGTGCTTGTGCCGCTGTGCTCAATGGAAAAGTTGATGCTATTTACCTTAGTGGAGGCTTGGTTTACAACCAACAGATAGTAGATGTTATCCGCAAGCGGGTGGAGTTTATTGCTCCCTTGCATGTGTATCCCGGAGAGAAAGAAATGGAAGCTTTGTCACAGGGTGGTGTGCGTGTGCTAAGCGGACTGGAAAAGGCACTGGATTATCCCTATTGAAACATTGGCTATTGCCACTGATAATAACAATCTTGGCGCTGGGGAAACTCGGCGCCGAATCTTGGACTGTGCTTATCTATATGGCGGCAGATAACAATCTGGCAACAAATGCGATAGCAGATATAAACAGCATGGAAATGGCGACCCAGGCGGAGAATCTGAATATCATTGTGCAAGTAGATTTACCGGAAGGGGCTAAACGCTACCGCATTGCGCAAGATGCCTCTCCCCAAATTACCTCGCCAGTTATCTCCAATATGGGGAGTATCGACAGCGGCGATTATCAGACGCTTAACAGCTTTATCAAGTGGGGTTTTCAAGCTTATCCAGCGGAGAGGAAGATGTTGGTGATTTGGTCGCACGCGAACAGTTGGTATAAAGAAAACATTCCCAAATGGCTTTGTCCGGATGACGGCAGCGAAAACTTGATAAGCGTGTTTAATGGTGAATTAGCCAAGGCTTTTACAAATGCGCCTCATCTGGATCTTCTGCTGCTTGATGCGTGCAGCATGCAAGGTATAGAGGTGCTTACAGAGATATATCCGTTTACAGATTACGTGATCGCTTCCGCAGATTTGGTCTATGCCAATGGCTTCCCTTACGAGCAGATTATCCCACTCTTTGCTGCGGATATGGATACTATCCTAACCCAGATTCCCAATCTATATGTGGAATCATACTTACCCGGGGGAGAGATAAATACCGGATGGCAATATTGGACTACTACCTGTTCCGCCATAAAAACCGCAGGCATTCCCGCCTTTAATGCTGCTTTTAAAAGCTTTGCCACTACTTTCAGAAGCTCGGCAGCAGATTTGTTGACCATCAGACAACAATGCTTTTCCATGAACGATGGCTTGGCAGAT
>JALNXT010000034.1 GCA_023230245.1 Candidatus Cloacimonadota bacterium | reverse complement strand
AGTATCGCAGATGGTAAGTGTCTTTTCGAAGTCTTTTTCTGCATACACATAAACGGTCAGCACTGGCCCAAAGATCTCTTCCTGCATGGTTTTGAAGGCTGGGTTGGTGGTTTTAATTATTGTAGGTTCTACAAAGTAGCCACGAGAATCGTCGCAGCCACCGCCGAAAAGTATTTCAGCATCGGGTGAATTCTTAGCGTAGTCAATGTATGCTTTTATCTTGTCGAAGCTGGCTTTATCGATCACGGCATTCATGAAGTTAGAGAAATCACGGACATCACCAACTTTCACAGTTTCCAGCATTCCAGTTATTTCTTTCAGCCATTGGTCATAGATGGTATCCGGGATGTAGAGGCGAGAAGCGGCGCTGCATTTCTGTCCCTGATATTCAAAGGAACCTCTAAGGCTAGCTACAGCCAGAGCAGTTACATCTGCGGAGGCATGGGCAAAGATAAAGTCCTTACCGCCCGTTTCACCCACAATCCTGGGATATGATTTATACAGGGATACATTCTCTGCAGTACGCCTCCAAATCTGGTTAAAAACTTCCGTGCTCCCCGTAAAGTGGACACCGGCAAGATATGGAGAATCCATAGCAAAGTTACCGATCTGAGCGCCAGAACCAGGAATAAAGTTTATCACACCATCGGGCAAACCTGCTTCTTGCAAGATTTTCATGATATAGTAGCCGCTGTAGATTGCCGTTCCGGCTGGTTTCCACAGCACTGTATTCCCCATCAAAGCGGGTGCGGTGGGTAAATTACCTGCAATCGCAGTGAAGTTAAAGGGAGTGACGGCGAAAACAAAGCCTTCTAACGCACGATATTCTGAGAAGTTCCATTCTCCTTTCGGTGAAACCAAGGGCTGTTGTTCGTATATTTTCTGGGCGAAATATGCATTAAATCTCCAGAAGTCTATCAGCTCACAGGCGGAATCAATCTCAGCCTGATAGGCATTCTTGCTTTGGCACAGCATAGTTGCGGCATTCAGTAGATAGCGGTATTTGGTGGAAAGCAGTTCTGCTGCCTTTAGGAAGATGGCGGAACGGTGATAAAAGGGCATATCTTCCCAATCCTGTGCTGCGTTAACAGTGGCTGCTATGGCATCTTGAATCTCTTTTTGCCCAACCTTGTGGTACTTTGCCAAAATATGCTTATGGTCATGAGGCTCCACACAATGGCCAATGTTGCCGCTGAACACTTCTTTCCCGCCAATGATGGCTGGAATCTCGATGCACTGATTGCTCATCTCTGATAGTTGAGCGATTAACCTTTCTTTTTCAATAGAACCCGGAGCGTAACTACGCACTTTTTCGTTAGTGGGAACGGGTACGGTGAAAAACATTTCTATTCTCCTTTTGATTTTTTTGCGCTATTCTAGTGAAAAGGGGTTTTTGGGCTTGCGGGGAAATGCGAACGAATCGCTATTTACTGCCACCTTTTCACTATGGAAGGCATATCTGTTTCCGGACATACCCTAACGGTGAGCGACCATGCCATGTAGTTTAGTATCACCCACTCGGTAACAATGCCATTCCCATTCTTTGGCAAGTTTCTGTCAAGTTCAATCTGGCTTCTTAAGCACTTTACTAAAATCCTTGCCCAAAACCCGGGTGATAAACAAAGTCTTGAGGCCAATTGCTATCTTCTGTGGCGTAACTGACTTGTTTTTCAGGGTGCTAAGGAACAGGGGAACCAGCTTCCAGCCCTTGCTTAAATACACTTTCAGGTAAGCCTTGGGTAGCATCTTTTCCATTGCTTGCCAGGTGATGCCAAAGGGTTCATACACGCAGTGGATAATGTCGTAATCTTCCCAGTTGTAATGTCTTATCCGGTTTTCTGCCTTTAGCTTGTTGAATAGCTCCGTACCAGGAAACGGGGTTAGAATAGAAATCAAGATATATCCCAAAGGCAGGCTGCTGAAAAAGCGGATGTTCTTTTGCAGATATTCAGGGGTATCAAATTCGTCTCCCGAACCCAAAATCATATACCATGAATGCATAACCCCCACAGAATTCATAATCTTTATGGCTTGCTTTATTTGGGCTACATCTATCTTTTTGTGCATTCGTTCCAGCACTTCCGGGATGCCACTTTCTATGCCAATGGAAACTAGATTGCAACCTGTGCGTGCCATATAGGCAAACAACTCTGGATTGCGGCAGATGGTATCCACCCGGCTCATTGCGCTGTAGGTGAATTTCAGCTTTTCACGCTCCACCGCTTCACAAAACTGCTTCAACCACACAGCATCCACGGTTAAATTATCGTCATGAAACCAAAAGTTATCGTATCCCCAACTGATGTATTCCTTAATATCCGCGATAACCACTTCCACACTGCGTTTGCGATAGCTGCCTCCATAAAAGGCGGAGATAGAACAAAATGAGCAGAAAAAGGGACAGCCCCGTGAGGAGACAATCTTAGGGGAAAAATCAAACTCGGGTGCCACCAAATCCTTGCTAATCTTGGGTAAGTGCTCAATATCTTCCATAATGGCGATCTTCTCATCGTTAAAGAACATTCCTTCCCGCTGATATACAATGCCCGCTATCTTGGGTTCTGTGTTACCTTGTGATAGTTCAGCCAGCAGGGCAGGAAAAACCTCTTCACCTTCGCCCCGGCACACATAATCCACTTCGGTTTCAGCAAGCACTTCTTTATACATGAAGGTGGCGTGATGCCCTCCAATAATTGTTTTCAGCTTGGGATGGTTCTTCTTGAGGTAAATAAGCAAATCCCTAGCCACGGGATAGGTGGAAGTAACACAGCTAACGCCGATAACCTCTGGTTGGTAACGCCGGATATATTTATCGATGCAGTTCTTGTCGGCAATAACGACTTTGGCAAGATGCCCTGCATCACGGGCTGCGGCTGCCACAAACAAAATGCCTTGCAGAATCTGATTGCCCTTTCTGAGGCTTTCCAATCCACCAATTACAGAACTGGGTGATACTAAAAGAATATTCATCATTAACCATCCATTAACTATTCAACACGTTTAAGCAAGTTATGCAATATATAAGCCAGATTCAGCAAATATAATAAACAAAGGCTCGAACTGAGCGATAATATTAACCAGAAAGAGGTTTAATGCATAAGGCTCATGTTCAATTAGAGTGGGTAGCCACACGAGTATTGTGTAAAATAGCGTGATTTACAAAATTATAACCTAGCTGCTACAGAAACATTGTATCTCTCTTCCTTGCTTGCATTGCCCTAGCATTGCCCTTACATTGTGGATGGGATGGACAATTCAAAGCCAATGCTAGGGTAATTAAAGCACAAAAGATAGGAATCAGCTACAAGCAAAATAAACTTGCCCACCATGATTGAACTTGAGCCATACATAATAGCTCTGTGTTCGATTTGGCATACCCTCAATATAAAAAAAGCTCCGTCAAAAACGGAGCTTTCAGATTAGATTAGGGTTAATTATTAGCCTTTACGGAATCTCGCGGTAAAGGTGTAGTCACTATTTTCATTTACGTTGAATGTCCAGCTCTCACATAGAGTTTGCACTTCATTCAGGAATTCTACAGGCATCTGTCCATTCGGTGTAATGATAACCGATTGAACCCGACCGCTTGATGAGATCAACATACGAATCGTGGCACTGCCCGAGAAGGGAAGGATTGCATTGTACTTAGAGTAAATGGCTGTTATCTGGCTTTGCCGTGCTTTTACTGTAGAACTGATAGTCTCATAACGTGCTCTGGCTTCTGGTGCAGCAGTTTGAATGCTAGCTTCAGAAACTTGAGCGACGTTTTGGCTCTTGAAACTGGAAACAAGTTTATTGGTTCCAGAAGTTAATCCAAAAGCTACTCCACTTGGTGCAAGCTTACGCAAATCACCAGCGACGTTTACAAATGAGCCTTCTTTGGGACGGATGCTAGACCCGCCAACCGAAGGAGCATTCGTTGCAATCTTACCTAAATCACTGGAAAAACCAACTTTAGCATTGGGGTCAAACGATGAGGTGCGACCAACACCTGCGCCTGGTCCACTTCCACCACCAGCACCTGGCCCGCTTCCACCACCGCCGCCGGGACGGGATGCCGCGAAACCTTCGGTAAGGGTTGCGACGCGGATGGTAGGAGCAGCAGCAGATGTTGCATTAGGATCAAAAGCTCCTATGCCAAACATAGCCCCTGCATTCGCAGCTGTGCCGCCAGTGTTGCCGGCATTTGCGTTAGGTTTTGCATTTGCCGCTGCCTCGGGAGCTGGCTTATCTTCTGCTCCAGATGTTTGTTCCTCAAAAGTGCTGCCTTCTACGTTTGCTTCTTCAACTCTTACTAATTCAGCTTTTTGTAACGTAGCCAGCTTCTCTTCCACTGTAGTATCAAAACTATCCTTCGGCTTAAGGAATGCCTGAAAAACGATGATAAATACTACTGTTAAGAACACGAACAGCATCATAATATTACGGTTAAAGCGCTCCATTGCTGATGGCTCAGAAAATCTGGCATATTGCGCTACGATTTGTTTCTCCTCGGGAGTAAGAACAGAAACCCAAGGTTCTTTATATTCATAGCTAATTTCCCATTCTGGAGCGATGGCAACAGTACCCGTCATATCTGGACGAAGCTGCAGTTCGGTTCCCTGCAAGATATTGTTCTTAGTTAAGTATGTGCTATCAACAGGATCACCATCTTTAGCACAGCTTAGTTTTGCACCGGGGGGAAGCTGCATATAGTATTTGTTGCCCTTTTCGGTAATAAACAGATGTTTATCTGGGAAATTGGGATCAAGTATCTGCCAGAAAAGGTATTTATTTGAACCGATAAAGAACTTCTTCTTGATGTCTTTGCCTTCTCGAACAAAGTCCAGAATCTTGCCTTTGTAGTTCAATTTCATATTTAATAGTTTTGCCATTATAACTCCTCCTCTTACCTTGATGCTACGTTGGTGTTCTTAAGCCAATCCGGGTCTTCAAGCGTAGCAAAATAGATTCGGGTATAGCCAACGGATGTTCCAATCTTTACTATCTCTGAAATATATTCGCACTGGATGTTATTATCTGCTTGAACAATCAAACAAGCCTCTACCTCTTCGGAACTGTTATTATAAATGGCATCTGCTTCAACTTTAAGGTATTGCTGAATAGCCTTGCGCTTATCTGTGCTTAGTAACAGATCTTGAGGGCTGCCAAAGTTCAAGCTTTCGTTGCCAAGTATGATACGATCTGTAAATATTTTAACAGGCGTCACCTCAGCTTTTTCCATCAATAAATCATTAGTAATAGTAGAGGGGTAGTTAATATCCTTTTCAGTAGATATCTTAACAGATTCTGTAGAAACGTTCTTAATCAAAAAAACCAGAATAATTGTTAGAACATCCAAAAGAGACGTGATTGACAGCCCCTTAACGTCTTCAACTTTTCTGCGGACACGGCGTGTTTTTCTATTTGAACTGTTTTTAGATTCCATCATTAAACTCCTTCATTAATAGAAACTCGCCACGGCGCGGTTATAATGAACTTGTGTAAAACCATTGGATTTGCACAAGTCAATAGTTCTAATTAAATCACCATATAGGACGTAGGGATAAACTGTAACGGTGATATCAACTAAGTCTGCCTTTCGGGCTCTGATTTCTTTTATAAGTCTATCCAAGGCGACAAAATTGTAGTTCTCGTTGTTGGCAGATATCATCTTGGCATCCATGCCAGGCTCGCGGATTTCAAAGCCGAGAAATTTGTTCGTCTTAGCATATTCGCTATCGAGAACAATAATCTCCACCTTCTCTAGATCCTTTCCGCTTCCGCCACCACCGGAACTACCACCACCGCCTTCCCCTGAAGAGAAATTTAGCGCAACTAAGGCTACCTGAGAGATCACCACAAACATCAACATAAATGGGATGATGGTGAGAAACAGGTTCATAATCGGCACCAGGTTTGGTTCCTGGGGCGCGGTTTGTGCCTTTTGTTGGCGCATTTGGGAGGGCCGATAAGTAGCCATGGCTTAGTCCTTTATTGCATTGTTAATTGTGTTGATAAGTTTAACACTATATTCGTCGATATCACTGATAAGGTTATTGGCGCGTGTGAAGAGCCAACCCTTGATGAGCGTAAGCGGGATAGCTGCCAACAAACCGAGAGCGGTTGTTCCGATAGCTAACCGAATACCGTTTGTAAGGGCAGCACCTTGAGCAGCACCTGTAAGTCCTGCCATAGCTGTAAATGCAGCCAACAAGCCCCAAATTGTTCCCAAGAGTCCAAGGTATGTGGCAATCTGAGCAAGGGTATCGAACCAAAACAGTCCACCATCAAGTTTGTGCACAGTTTGTAGTACCGATTCTTCCAAAGAATTCTGCACAGACTGTCTCATTTCTTCACCTTTTTTACCGGACTTGCGGGCATCCTTGAAGATCATGAGGGCACTCCAGAAGATAAAGCCCATTGTGGTTCCCTTGTAGCTTTCGGAAATTTTGGTGGCTTCGTCTAATTGGTCGTTCTTGATGTAATTGCGGAGTTTTAAATAAAACTTACCGGCATCAATCTTCTCTTTACGATACAACTGTACCCAACGTGCAAAAGCATACACAATACCGATAACGAAAGTAAGCAGAATGGGGTATGCCCATACTCCGCTACTTACAAATATGGTAAATATGTTTAACGATTGTGCAGGTGCAGCCGCCTCAGGAACTGCTGATGCTTCAGCAGCTTGGGCGAATAATAAACCAAGGCTCATAGACAGTGTGATGAGAACGAGGATGATATGTTTAGCTTTCATTTTGACTCCTTCAGCCATTTATTTAGTAGTATTTCGCTATTCTCTCGCATCGATTCTTGATTGAAAGTAAAGTTGTATTCTCCTGCCTTCTGGTAGGTGTCAGATTTCTCTCTGAACTCATCAGAAGCAGGAATTAGGGCTTTAACATTGATATCCAGGACTTCTTTCTCCACATAAGACTGAACTGAATTAAATCCGCCTGGTTGGGCTGCCTGCGCCATTAAACCGCATACACTTAACCCGAGGGCAGCGAACAGTAATAAACATTTCTTCATCGGATATCCTCCTTTCCAGCTTTAACTATTTTTATAGCAGCAATAAAGCCTCGGTATTGAGTAGGATTATTAAGCGTTACTTTTAGGGTGTTTTTACCCTTAATAACGTTAGCGCCATCAAGAATCACTTGAGATGAATATACTTGGAATGGCTCGGGATCATAATCCATGTTCATGTTTGAAGCTATTTCTACTCCGTTAAGGAAAATTGAGGCAGAGCCAGGGGCAACAAAATCTATTGCACCTTCACGGAAATCAGTATCCACGTTGAAATCTGTCTCAAAACTAAGTTCATTAACCATGGCTTCTTCTGTTATCCAAATCGGCTTAGCAGGCGTATTATCCATGCCGTCTATAGCATTGGATTCAATTCCAAATCCATTAGCTATGATAACTGGCATAGAGGTAGGCTCACCCTCTTCAGAATTAGCAATAGTAGCACGCCACGAAGTTCCTGTATAAATCATTACTGTTTCTGTGGGGATAGATTCCGAAAGCCTCTGGCGGTCTGTATATATTTGCACGCTCATGGATAGTTTTTGATTATTGGGACTGACATTGGGTGCAGTTATCTCTACAAGGTTTTGCCCTTCTGCCCAAGCTTCCTTTGGCAATAGATAAGCATACCTTGTTGTAGATGGTTTACCCGCTTCCAACGTATCTGTAGGAACTACTATCGGGCTTATGTCTGTCCCGTTAAGTCTTATCGCCACATTCTCTAAAAATGGGTAGGCTATTTGCAGCATGGCGAAATCGGGAGCAAGCTTGGTAGAAATCATACGAGCTAAAACAAGGGTCTTATTGGCAGGGACATCAACACTACCAAGCTGAACTTCCTTTGGAGAGACTGTGCTCTGGATATTCAAATTGGCATTAGATCCATCTATATTTTGCGTCCAATCCTTGCTTAATACATATTCGTCTTTCTTGTAGTCTGGTACCAGCTCCCATTCTTGAAGTCGGGCGAAACTACGTTGAGTGTAGATATCGGTGTAGCCAGCCAACTGATAGAGTTTGTAGATGTTGACGTGGATGGAGTATTCTGCATTTATTAGGTCGCTTTTTTGTGGATACGCAACTTGGTTAATAAAAGCCTTAAAATCATCCCCTTTATACTGTTGTCTATAGTCTGCAGCTTGTGCGCTTATCTGGAGATACACACCAGTTTGAGTTTGGATTATGCTTGCTCCCCGCTCATACATGCGAGCAATTAGATTCTGTGCTCTTAGGCGGCGAGAGTTGTCCAGATCAAATTCCGATTTGTTAGCCTGGTCAAGTACCTTAGATACTTTTGCCACTTCGGAGTTTACGGTAGCCTTGAAATTGGGTATCCTCTTGGTGCCACCAATTAGATTTTCTTGCCACTTAGTATTCACATTCACCGTTATGAAACTTGCCGGCGAAGCTGTAAACAAGCTGGATTTATCAAACGCATTTAGCTGATTGTCGTAGTTTTTGTAGAAGGCGGCTCGTTTCTGTAAATTGTCATACTCACTTTGCACGGCAGCAAAATACTCATATTCGCTAGCAAGACTGAAACTTAGTCCTTCACGTTCGTAGGCAGCTTGTACCTTCTTATATTCATCGCGAGTTTTAAAGGCCAAGGCATAGTTTTTGTTTTTGTATGCCATATCAAAAGCAGACCACAAATTGTATAGCTTTAAGTCTGCCACACGTTTGTAGCGTTGGAATTGAGTTTTGTCTTTGATATAGATTTCCTTGGCAGTCTTTTCGAACATCAAGGAATCGCCTTTCGCTAAGTAATCATCCGAAATGTATTCCATATAGGGTAAGGTTTGAGCATTTTTTGGGTAAAGGGTGATAAACTGGTTCATGGTTTCCAGCATACGGGCATCGTTCTTGGCATTCTTGAAATTCAAAATGGCACTTGTTAGCAGCGCATCTGGAGTATCGTCACCAATATTAATGGCGTTTTTACGTGCTTTTTCGTGAAGCGTTAGGTAAGTCTCTGCGGCATCATTGTAGCTGCCTAAGTTTTCTTGCTTACGCGCACCAACTACTGTTAAAGAATAAGCTTGCTCACTACTGGGATACTTGGCAATAAAGTTATCTTTAATGGTGTTAGCTGCAGCCACGTTTTTCATCATGCTATCTGCTTCAGCTATCTGCCAAGCAGTGTAGTAATAGGTATAGACCTGCTCTATATCGGTTTTTGTACCTGCAACTTCCAAGAGTA
>JALNXT010000033.1 GCA_023230245.1 Candidatus Cloacimonadota bacterium | reverse complement strand
GAATAACATCCCAATCTCGGGGTCAAATTGGGTTCTCACATTATCTCGTATTTCCAAGCTCGCTGCATAAGGATCCAAGTTCATGCGGTAGGGTCGTTGGCTGGTCATGGCATCGAAAGAATCTGCGACTGCTACTATCCGTGCAAACAATGAGATATCCTCTCCGCTAAGTCCGTTCGGATAGCCACCGCCTCCATACCATTCGTGGTGCTGCAGAATGATGTCATGTACCAGTGTGGGTAAGCCAATTGGCCCAATGATACGTTCTCCAATTACAGGATGTTGTTTTACTAGTTCATATTCATCTTTTGTAAGCGCTTGCGCTTTGCTTAACAGGGTATTATATATCCCTATTTTTCCCAGATCGTGCAGCAATGCTCCAATTCTTAACAAATTCAGCTCTTCTTGACTCAGGTTCATCTGTTTACCCATCATAATGCTGATGACGGTTACTCGTTCGGAATGACCCCGAGTGTAGATATCATTGGCTTCCATAGCATAGACCATCGCATGGATAGTGTTAAGATAGTGTTTTTCCAATTTGCTTTTTGCCACTGATAGCTCATGTGTACGCTGTTCCACTAAGGTTTCCAAATTGTTTTGGTATTCCTCATTCTGAATTAGCAGCACATTCTTCTGTAAAGCCTGTTTCACGGCAATATGGAGCTCGGCAATGGCAAAAGGCTTGCGCAAAAAATCGAAGGCACCCAACTGAATCGCTGTTCTCATCTTGTCTGTATCGACATCACCTGTCATAAGTATAACAGGCAGATTGGGATCCATATTAACAACCGCACCAAGTACTTCTAAGCCATTTAATCCGGGCATCTGGATGTCAGAGATAACCACATTGAATACTTTGCTTTGCATCATTTCTAATGCTTCTTGGGGATCGCTACATACGCTAACCTGATAGGTTGGCTCATCTATCAAGCTCATGCGCACACAATCCAGCATTGACAGGTCATCATCGATTACGAGTATTTGTTTTTTGCGTGAATCCATCATTATCCTTAGAAGATACTTTGTTGCAATGCGACGCTTGCGATCTCTTGCAGGCATTCTGCATCGTTGTTGCTTAAGGTATTAACCCTTTTGCTTATCGGATACATGGTAAGCAGTATTCCCGTTTCAGCCTCCAAGATGGGGCTTAAAGTTGCAACATCCTGAATGCGATAATCTAGCCATACATTTCGTGTATTGGTATTCAATAACAAAGGCATCCGCTCGTGTATTTCTTCCACGGTGCTATCTGCTGGCGTGGTAATTATCCCTAAGGATGTGATATAGCTGCCATCGGGACTTTCCCAAACATCATATATTCCCGCCATATATAGCAATCCACCTTCGGCAGCGTGCAGGTAATAGGGCTGTTTGTCTTGCTTGCGCCATTCATAGAAACCATTTGCTGGAACTATGCAGCGCCTGCGCATAAAGGAAACTTTGAAGCTTGGTTTTTCGCTAATGGTTTCACTGCGGATATTGATCATTGCGGTTTTGGGTATTTCTTTCATCCAGGAAGGGATGAGACCCCACCTGAAAAAGCCCAGATAACGAATATCATCTTTAGCCACAATTGCAGACACAGGATGAGTCGGAGCTACATTAAAAGATAGCATCATCTGTTCAGATTGGCTTATCAATTTAAGCTCATCTTGCATCTTTTTCAGTTCGTCATGCACAATCACTTGCGCAAAGCGTCCACACATCAAATCTCCTTTGTGTTGACAAGAATTATTACCCTAGCTTTTCTTGCAACATATTTTTCGCCCCTTTGGTAAATAAGTAAAAAAGTGAGATACAGTTATGGTTGATACAGATATCGACATTGTTATGGAAAGGCTCGGGAAACACTTTCACATGGTGAATACACCGGTTGTTGATCTCATCCAAGCTCAAACTAAAGACCCCTTCAAAGTGCTTGTGGCTACGATCCTCAGTGCCAGAACTAAAGATGAAACAACCGCAAGAGTTGTGAAAGCACTGTTCAAATTTGTTGATAAACCCGATGATTTTAATCTGCTTAGCTTAAAGGAACTGGACACAATTATATATCAAATTGGCTTTCACAATACCAAAGCCAAGCACTTGAAAGAACTGCCCGAAGTTTTGAATAAACGCTTTTATGGTGTGGTTCCCAGTGAAATTGATGATTTGTTGCAACTGCCAGGAGTGGGGCGCAAGACGGCAAATCTGGTGAGAGCGGTGGCGTTTTCCCTGCCAGCTATTTGTGTAGATGTGCATGTACACCGCATTTGTAACCGATGGGGCTATATAAACACGAAAAATCCCTTCGCAAGTGAAATGGCACTTCGGGCAAAACTGCCAGAAAAGCACTGGCTGAACATTAATTCCTATGTTGTGGCTTTCGGGCAAAACCTATGTACTCCCCGAAAACCCCATTGTTCTGTTTGCCCGATATATGATTTCTGCGAAAGGATTGGAGTATAATAATTACTGTTTCCATGCAAAGCGAACCCGCTTCGAAAGCGTACTGAAAGAGAGATCAACGGGATTTATCCCGATCAGATCCCGATCGGTTCCGCTGCGGATAAGCAAGCACAATCCTGCAAGACAGCGTAAAAAAAGCCGTGAGATGAATTGTTAGATTTATGTAGTGGGGCTTATGCTTCTTTCGTAATTACAATAAGCTTGTTGCCGTCTATGCCTTGGACTATAACTCGTGCTCCGAGTTCTACTCCTAACCGCGATTCTTCCACCGCTGCCCATTCTTCACCGCCAACCTTCACAAAACCTTTCCCTTCTGGGGGGATCTCTTTTGTTATGATTCCGGTTTTCCCTTTCAGTGCGTAAACATTGGTCTCGCTGCCGGCATTCTTAAGCATTTTTTTACCCAGTTTACGCATAAACAGAAATGAGATGAAACTGAATATCGTAAATATCAGTATCTGCAAGGGAACACTATTACTCAGAAAGGGAAGCATGCTGAATAATCCGGTGACAATTGCCCCAATCCCCAATGAGATAAAGAAAAAAGCAGGATCGAATATTTCGATTATAACGAAGCCGATCCCTAACATCATCCAAATATGCCAGGCAAGTAAGTTCATACTATCTCCTGTAATTATGTGGTTTTACTATTATCAGTTGATTCTGGTGTGGTTTTCTTATCCTTGTAAACACGTTTTACTTTCCTTTTTCCGCCACCATAGCCACTATATCTTCCGGTATATTTGCTAGCGTAATTGCCATATCCGCCATACTGATAGTTACCGCCAATTCCTCCGGCACTAAGCCCTTTGATTCCGAGTGCGGCAAGGAAATACATCAATAGCCTTGTGCCAAAATAAACAATCACCATTCCCACTGCATAGACGCCAAGCCAAGAGAAGAAGTTTACAACCATGAATTTGACAATCAGAAGCGAACTACTTTCTTTTTGAATAGGCGTTAAGGAGATAAATAAGAGGACGTTATCAGCATCTTTAAGCTTATCCAGATTTTGGCGAGTGGAGTGAAGCAAGCCGTGCAATGACTCTTTGCGCCGGTTCTGTGAATCTGATGGGAAACGAATCGCGTTCAAATCAGACTGTTCTCTTTCATAAGCAGTTAATCTTGCCATTTCGCTTTCGTAATCCAAATTTACCAGTGAAGTGTCAATTTGCTCTATGTGCGAACCAATAACACCAAAAGACCTTAGCCTTTCCATAAGCTCAGGAAGTTTCGCCTGAGGGATGCTAAATAAATATGCCCCATATGAATTCTCGGTCTGCTTGCGCACTTGCTTTACAGATACTTCGGAGATAATCGCAGATATCCCATCCTGTGCTTTTCGTACATCATGCGTGGTAAAACTGATTTGGGCTTTATTGATAAACTTGAGGTCTCTGTATTCCTGCTGAGAAGGCTTAAAATCAAAATTCTGAGGTTTGCCTTCCTTATTCCTATATTCAAGTAAAGATGTGGCTATTGCCAGAAAAACGATAAATATCGCAATGCCCTTGACTCTTTTCTTTGTTTTCTTATCCACTATAACCCCTTTGTTTTATCCCTTTTATTAATTCTTTCGCATGTTCCAAGGCTGTAGAGCTGAAACTCCCAGAAAGCATTCTGGCAATTTCTTGTAAGCGTTCATCGGATTCGATCTTATGCATACTTACTGTGCTCCGTTCTGCAACCTTGTCTTTAGTGATAGCTATGTGGCAATTCGCTATCGCAGCAATCTGTGCCAAGTGCGTGATACACAGAATCTGTTGGCGACTGGATAGGCTGGAAATAAACTCAGCCACATAACCGGCAGTTTTCCCACCGATACCGGAATCTATTTCATCAAGAATAATCAGCTTTTCCGGGATCCGGTTGGCAAGCACTTTCTTAATTGCCAATAGTATCCGGGAAAGCTCACCACCGCTTGCAACCGCAACTAGGGGCTTTAATTCAAAGCCCGGATTTGCCGAAAAAAGATATTGCACACTATCCTGTCCGGTTTCGGAAACTGCTGAGATAAACTCCGATAGTATTATTTCTGCGTTAGCTTTTTTGTCAATCCTAATTTCAAACTCACCATTGGGAATGCTTAATTTCCTCACATTCTCTTCCAATTCTTTGCCGAGTAACACAGCGGCCAGGCATCTTTTTTGAGATAAGATATCCGCCTTGTCCCGCAAGGCACGAAAGTCATCTACAAGCTGCATCTCCATGCTATTAATGTCTTCTTCCTGGCTGCTAAGCAGGGCAATTTGAGTGCTGCGCTGTTTAAAGACCTCTAATAGCTCCTCAATTGTACGAATATTGTGTTTGTACAACAAGTTATTGATGGTATCCAATCTTGCTTGAATCGCTGCCATCCTATCTGGATCAGAGGAAAGTGATTCGCCCATTGTCCCTAAGTGAGCCGAAGCATCTTGTAATGCTTCCAGGGCTTGAGACAGGGATGCCGAGGCATCCTTAAGCTGGGTATTCAAGTTCTCAAATCGCCGCAACTTTGCTAAATACTGGTTTATTTGGTCGTAAACGCTGTTATCTTGTTCAAAAAGGCTTTGATTTATGCTCTGCGATAGCTCGTTGATTTCCAGCGCATGCGACAGCAATTCATATTCCCCTTGCAAGGCAGTATCTTCACCAGCACTAAGTTTTGCTGCTTCCAACTCGGCATATTGAAACTGGTATAGTTCCCGAAGCTGCTTTTGTTTCTCGGCTTCAGCTTTCATGTTTGCAAGACGCTTCAGGTTTATTTTAGTATTCCGGAACAAAAGGGAAAACTCTTCCCGCAAATCCTCTGTTTCTGCATAGGCATCAAGTAAATCCAGTTGATAGCTTGGGTTGAGCAAACGCTGCTGGTCTCTTTGATGGTGGAAGTCTATCATCATAGGCTTCAGCTCTTTCATCAGCCCTGCGCCAACCTTGCGCCCTCCCAGAAAATACGTGGATTTACCAGAGGAGTTTATCTCCCTAGCCAGGATAATATCTTCATCTGGTGCCACTCCGCTTGCAGATAACAGACTATTTAAAAGGGGGTCATTATTGTGCTGAAAGCTTGCTTCCAGATAGATAGGTAAAGTTTTATCATACGCTTCCACGCCGGAGGGATTCTCTCCAAAAATAAGCGATATTGAGCCTACTAGAATAGATTTCCCTGCTCCTGTTTCACCGCTCAGCACGGTTAAGCCCTCTTCAAAAGGTAGCCTTATTTCCGGCAACATTAGGTAGTTTTTGATGTAGATTTCTGTTAGCATTACTTACCTAAATGCAGTTTGTTTCTCAATATCTGGTAGAAAGTGCGGTTTGAAAGCTTGATGAAGGCAATACTCCGTTCGGAAGCAGTAACGTGGATTTCATCACCTTCCAGAATGGGGCAGGAATTCTCGCCATCTATCTGTAGTATGGCAGCTTGTTGCAAGCCGTGTATCGTCATTTGTAACCTTTCCGAAGAAGGGAAAACCATGGGGCGAATAGAGAGAATATGAGGATTTAGAGGGCTTAGTACGATCGCCTGCATTTGTGGTGCAAGGATGGGGCCTCCTGCGGAAAGCGAATAAGCTGTAGAACCTGTAGGAGTGCAAGCTACTATCCCATCACAGCGAGTATTGAACACATAGCGTCCCGAGGCTTTGATGCGTACATGAATCAAACCGGGGTTGGCAGCTTTGTATATTACCGCATCGTTCAATGCCAAGCCTTGAAAGATGATCTTTCCATCCCTCTTTAGCTGACAGTTTATCAGCATGCGGTGCAAGAGTTTGTATTTGCCCAGCTTTAAGTTCTGCAGAGATGAGGCAAACTCGGGCAACACACTTTCGGACAAAAAACCCAGATAGCCAAGATTTATACCCAATATAGGAGCTTCGGCATCCAAGGCAAGTTGTTTGGCTCTCAGGATGGTGCCATCGCCACCAAACACCAGGATGCAATCTATCTTTGCAGTACTGCCTTCGGGCAAAGGTTTAATAATTCCCGGGATAAGCTCTTGCTCTGCGATGGTGCTGTAAAAGTGTATTTCTTCGTCTTCGCGCAAGGTTTTCAGCAAGCTATAGATACTATGCTTATCGCTGATGTCCGGATTTATACAAATGGCGAAGTTCTTCATCATAATCCTTCGTAGATGCTTAGGTAGCTGTCATAGCGTTCAATGGGGATTTTATCATCCTCCAAAGCCTGTAAAACTGCACATTCAGCCTCATGGGTATGGCTGCAATCCCGAAACCGACAGTGGGGATAGTATAAATCGAAGCCAGGGAATACCTTGGGAATCAATACCTTGTGATCGGCATGCAGGGATATTGTCTTGATCCCCGGTGTATCCAGTAAATGACCTCCGAAACTCCAGGGTAGCAGCACGGCCTGAGTGGTAGTATGCTTCCCTTTTTCATTATGTTCGCTAACTTCTGCGGTGAGAAGGTTCAGCCCCGGTTCCAGATAATTAATCAGGGTACTCTTACCCGTTCCAGAGTGCCCCGTAAACACGGAATCCATCCCTTTCAACTTTTCCCTCAATTCCTCCATACCAGTTCCATCAACCGGTGATGTGCATATTAAAGGTATACCGAGCTGCTTGTAATAGGCGGTTTCTGCTTCCAGGTCTTCAGGATATTCCAGCAGATCAATCTTATTTATCACGATAATAGCGGGTATATTCTGGATAGCAGCGATACAAAGGTAACGGTCTATCAGTCCTGGTTTGAATATCGGCATTCGCCAGGAAGAGGTAATGATTACCTGATCGATATTCGCCGCCAGCACTATCTCTTTCTGAAAGCTTCCTTCACCATACCTAATCAGCGCATTCTTGCGTGGCAGCACGTGTTCAATGCGCGAATCGGGCATTGCAGAGATGTCCAAAGATACCTTGTCTCCCACCGCTGCTAAAGCCTGGCTTTTATACAGGTATTGCTTAAGACGCCCGCTCATACTGGATCTGCGGGTTTCACCTTCCACTTCCACAATATACAGATAATTGCTTTTAATTTCCGTTACACGCCCTTCCACCAGGTTCATGCCGGCTTTGAAGGATGTTTTGCTTTTATCATGGGTGCGGGCAGTTTTGTATAGCTCTTTGTCCTTGATATCATCCAGAATATCAAGATCAGGCAAGCTGATATTCAACAGCTTGCCTGCATAGCGTTTAACTTGCTTCTTATCCCGCTGTTTCATGCCTTTTTGGCTTAGTACCTATTTCTTGTCTTCAGTAGTTTTAAACAAAGGGGTGATGGCATCGAACAGTTCAGCAGCTTCGGTAACTTTTGCTTCCGAGCCGAATACCGCATAATGGTTTTTATCCATAATCGCTTCCACCATATCCGCATAGCCCCTGATATCTTCCACTTTGGTGGCCAGCACTTCATCGCGGATTTGTTGACGGTCTTCATGGTTGAAACCGGTTATGTAATCTTCATCAGCCTTGGCACCCAACATTTCAGGTGTATTGGGATAATCCAGAGTCGAGATTTCGCCGATGATATACTTATCCATTTCGCGTTTGCTACAGGTGAAGTCCCTCAGGAAATCTGCCACAGTATCGAAAGTTTCCAGAGTTTCTCTCAGGTTAGGGTCTCTATAAGAGGCAAAAAACTGGTAACCGTGATCTCCAAAGTTACTCATCGCTCCATAAGCCCCACCCTTCACACGCAATTCCTGATATAGATAGTTATTGCTGATTATGTTATTCAAAACAAGTAGCTTACCAGAATAGGAGTAGCCTTTGCGGAAGAAATTTCCACCTTTTACGCAGAATTGCACCTGAATGGGCGCATTAATACCTTCATTGAAACTGCGAATGGTAAAGTGATTCTCCACAGGCTCATGTTCTTCTTTGGATATGTGGGAGAGCAGTGTTCCCAGCTCGGCTACTGCCACGGGAATATCTTCTGCACTAGAAGTGACACTTATAATAAGGTTTTGCATGCTAAAGAAAGTCTGCTTAATCCACTGCATCTTTTCTATAACTTCGTCTATGTTTTTATCTATGCTTGCCACCAAATCCACAAGCAGATGATAAAAGCTCAAACCGCCCGTTATATCACGCCAATGGTGAAGCTGAGACATAGGGCTTAGCATCCTTGTTACCGCCACCCCGATACTTGTCTGCATCATCGAGGCTTCTGTTTTGGCTTTCAGTTCTTTTAATAACGTCTTTAATCTTTCCTGATCGTCAAATAATGGCTGCATGGCATACTCGGCAGCGAGTTCCATTAATTTTGGTACTTTGTCTTTCACGGCCTTACCGCGCAACACAAACTTCGGCATAATATCATCAGGATCCTGATAGCTATTATACAAATCCAAGGCTAAGTTAATGCCTCCGGTATGGGTTTGTATCTCATTGGAACGTTCCCCAAATCCGTAGTTCTGGCTATTTACCCAATTTACCAAATAAGAATATATCCGCAGCCACGGTAAATCTGCTTCTTTGGCATGCGATAAATCGAAATATGCCTTCAGATACACGATGCCATTGGCAGAGACTTCATGTTTCAGCAAGGTATAACCCTTCTTATTTTCCACTTCCAGAGGGAAGCGGGGGGAATCGGGATTCATATCTTCCAGGCTGAGCAGGGGTATTTTTTCCAATTCTTCTGCATTCGGTGGTTCTTCCTGCCATGCGGTAAGCTCTTTGTTAAACTTAACCAGTTCCGCCAGTTCGGTTTTGCTCATCGTTGCTTTTTTAGCTTTCAGTTTGGCAGCAGTGTTGGCATCCTGCACGGCAATAAGCCCAGGCACCGGCTTAAATGTAATCTGGCTGGCATGTTTATTATTGAGCAGCACATCCTCAATCAGCTTCTCAAAATAAGGCTCGGTTAGCGCT
>JALNXT010000032.1 GCA_023230245.1 Candidatus Cloacimonadota bacterium | reverse complement strand
GTAAATGGAAAGCGCACCAAGCTGTGCCATGCCGTATTCGATGTAATAGAACGGGACTTCAAAGATGTGAAGCTGCATCATCCAGCCAAGCTTACGCAGGTGTTCCAGATTGCTCCAGTCTATATCGCCAGAAAAACGTTTATGTAAATCCAGATAGGCAGCGAAACGCTCTTCCACGCTATGCTGAGGATGCGTGTAAACCCATTGCTGGAAAGCATCCACAATCATGCACCAGGGCAGGAAGGTGAGCGTACCCTGAAGCTGATCACGTTTGGCTTTCTTGAGATCAGCAGCGGAAGCATAATACTCGTCCCAGTAATCCATGGTAAGCAGCTCCATCGTCATAGATGCCAATTCCGCCACTTCAGAAGGTGTTTCCAGATATTGGGCGATCTTGATATGCGACGTGGCTTTGCTGTGCATGGCGTGTCCGGATTCGTGCAATAAAGTGATCACATCGTTGTGTTGCTTCACGTGGTTCATAAAGATGAAGGAACTTGCCAGGTTGTTGATGCTGGTATTGTAGCCACCGGGAGCCTTACCTTTGCGGTTTTCCAGATCCAATAGCGAGGTATTGTGCATCATTTCAAGCTGGTGGGCATAATCTGGATTTACTTTGTTTAGCACTTTAAGGCTCTTTGCGATGAATTCTTCCGTGGTATCAAAGGGTTTAAGTTTGCGTCCATCCAAATCCACTTGCGTATCCCAAGGACGTAAGGACGGCAAGTTTAAGCTCTGCTTACGCTTGTTGTCCAGCTCTTTAACAAAGGGGATAACCACCTTCTCCACGGCATCGTGGAAGCGGGCGATATCTTCGGGAGTGTAAGAGAAACGACCCATTTCCTTGTGTTTAAAATCACGATAATTGGCAAAGCCGGCATTGTGCGCAATCTTGCCACGAACTTCGCGTAATTGGTCGTAAAGTTCATTTAGTTCGTCCTGATGATCGGCAAATAAACCCATTCGTAAACGCCAGGCTTCTTCGCGCTTGCTTCTATCGGTATCTTTCAGATAAACCGCAAGCCGAGCAGGGGTGCGCTCTTCACCATCAAAAAACACACTCATCTTGCTTACGATGCTGGCGTATTTGTTGGCAAGTTCGGATTCCTGAATCTGTAAGGGAATGTTATCCAAACGGAAGAGCTCGATGTCTTTAGCGATAATCTGGTTTAGCAGGGCATACTTTTTTGTATCCAGCTTATGATGCGCAGGGCTGTTGTAATACAGCTCCTTAATCTTAAATTGATACGCTTCCGTGGGAGCGTAAGCATTGGCAAAATAGTCGTTATAGGCATCAGCCTTAGTTTGGTCGTCTGCCACAAGAGTCATGCGGATATAGCGCCAGGAAAGCTCATCGTTCATGGCGTTTAGTAGGTCGGAATACTTTTCAATAAGCACTTCCAGAGCCTCCGGCGTGGACGTATCAGCAGCGCATAGCTCTTCCAGATAAGTCTTTACGGCTTCCCAAGAGCCAATATCAAAGCCCTCTGGAAGATATTTGTGAGCTATGGTATTTAGTTTTGCATCGGTTAAAAACATCTCTATTTTCCTTTACGCTTTTGTTTCATTATTCGGATGGTGAACACACTTACTATGGCGATAAGCGCGAGGATTTCTTTAATGCCTATTACGGGATGGAACTTTACCACGTCGCCCTTGATGGTGTAAATCCCGATTGGCTCGGTGCGCATGCCACCGCCACCACCGCCGCCCATATTGGCGTCGGCATCCGTAGCTGAATCAGGAGGATTAGGCTTTTCTTGTTGAGATTCGTCCACAGCATCAGGCTTTTTAGCTGCGCTTTTCTTGCTTTTATGTGGCGAACTACCACCCCCGGCTCCAAAACCAAAGGCGGTTCTGGCAACTGGGATGATGTGCATATCGTTCACCTTGGTAGGCTGTCCAAAGGACATTTCTACGCCTCCAGCTTTGCTTACAAGGCTGCGAATTTGCGATATAATTTGCGTAAAGTCCATCATTGCCCCCTATTCTTATAATTATTGTCAGAATGAGAGAAGACCTAATTCTTGTCAAGCTTATATATGCATTTCTCGCTTGACAAGAATAGCTAAGTGATGCGAATGTGTATGGCGATACCTGCAAAGGAGACTTATGTGAATTACCAGCAACATTACCATAATGATGCCCTAGAATTTGACTATTGGCGCAAAGAGAAATTTAGCCCCACGGAAATAAGAAGAAACCAAAGCGTTTATGCCCTTTGCAATATTGAGAAAGGTGCGAAAGTGCTGGATGTGGGCAGCGGTAGAGGTTGGTTTAGCCTGTATGCTGCAAAGCAGGGTGCAGATGTGACCGCATTAGACTTAAGCGAAGATAATCTACAGAAGATAAAGGCTGTAGATCCCCGCATCACTACAGTCTATGGAGATGCCTGCGATGTCCCCATAAAAGACACGAAGTATGACCTGATTGTAGCCCTGGAAGTTATGGAACATCTGGTAAACCCCCAAGCAGCTTTATTAAACTGGGAAAGCTTGCTAAAGCCTGGCGCAACACTGCTGATAACCGTCCCGTATAAAGAGACCATTCTGTACTCTCTGTGCATCCATTGCAACAAAAAGACTCCCTATAACGCACACCTGCATAGCTTCGATAAAGCTGCGCTGATCAAGCTATTACAAGAAAGTGGCTATCAAATTACAGAGAGCCACCTCTTCCTGCATAAGCTGCTTACCCTCTTGCGCATAAATGAGATAACAAAGAGGCTGCCCTTCTGCATCTGGAAGCATCTGGATAGATTATGTGCCTTGTTGGGGGATAAATACAGCTTTATTGGCATTAAGGCAAGCTTGAAACCATCCTGCTAGTCAAAGTTGAGTGTTTGTTGCTCGCCTTCTTGCCCTTTTAAACAATATTTATTGCTATTTCCAACCTTAACTACTTCGATATAAGCTAATTGTTTTAAGTAGTCAGCCATTTTCCTCGTTGACCAAACGCACTTTATTTTTGCACATATCTCTTTGGCAGTGTATGGCTTCATTTGAATTACGTTTTGAATTTGCTGATCGATATTCGGAGATTCAGATTGGTTATGGTGAATAGAATCGACATCTTCGGCATTTACAATCTCATTGCCATGCATATCAACGGGTTTTGCTCCTAGTTTAATAAGTAAGTCATTAGCAACATTTTCTCCTATTTCAGGATTTCTAACATATATCAATCTGCCTTTTCTTAATCCATCTTTAACGCCAGACCAAGTACCGCCTTTTTCGGATGATTGAGCAACATAAATATTCTGTGCTAAGCCATAGATAATCGGATTCCTTGCCATAGCTAACTCTGGTTTCCATGGAACTTTGGGATGGAAAGTACTTAAGACAAGCACATCACCTTCAATTACTTGCTTATAGTATTTTTTGAAGCCTGACCCGAATGTAAGAATGCCTTGAGGGAGGACAATAATGCTGTGGCCTTTGTGTTTAATGGCGGAGTCAAGAGCAGCCTTATCGACACCTTTAGCAAAGCCACTAACAATAACTTTATAATCTTTTGATGCTGCTTTCGCGATATTATCCGTAAAAGTTATTGATACTTCGCTAGCTGCCCGAGAACCAACGACTGCAGTCGAACTCTCTTGTAGAAGTAGTTTGTTTCCTTTCACATATAATACAGGCGGGGAATAAGTAAGCTTCAAATTTTCTTTAAGAGTTTTGGAATATTCTGGACTAATTATTGGAATGATTTCGAAACCTTGGTTGCTAAGAGATTCTGCTAAAAACGCATTATTGGGAATTTGTTCTTTTACATTTATCAAGGATTCTATATCCGTTTCATTGAGTTTAAATCTCTCTCTCCAGTCATCAGCCTTTAGCATGAAGAAGTCTTCTATGGTAGATTTATTGTCAATATAGATGTCTTTTATCAGATTATTAATCTTCGCATAATTCCATTTAGGAATGTGAGCAATTGTTATCCAATAAGCAGCATTCTGTTCCATTTAGTCTCCTTCCAACTTAAACATTATCACCACCCACTGTTTTGGCAAGAACAAGCGGTGCTATTGATATAGCTCCGTGATCAGTCAGATATTTTCCAACTTCTTTAATAGTAGCTCCACTGTCAAATATATCATCGATTAGCAGAACTTTCTTTCCCACAATCAGTTTTGTATCTGTAATAGAAAATGCATTAGAGACATTATCGGTTTTACCATAACGATTTTCAAATACCTTTTGCTCTTTTGTTATACGGCTTTTCTGAATAGAGTGGGATATGGGAATCTTAAGGATGCCTGAGATTTTATTTGCTAAATTTCTAACCAAATCGCCCGACACTGTCGGCGGAATATACAAAATCAAATCATATCTCTCGTTCCCATATCTTTTCCTATATGCTTTAAGCAATAACGATATAAGGAAATCTGGAAAATCTCCCCCATTTTCATACTTACACCGGTGTATTGCTGAGCCCACATTTGATGCTCCGTAATATGAAGCTGCGACCCCATTCACTATTTTGGAGTTTTTAGTTTCTACTTCAAGTATCGGGAAATAAGTTTCATGAAAATCATTCAATTTAAGAACCCAATCCTCAGTAACAGAAACAAAGTGTTTGGCAAGTCCTGTATTATCGCAATTACGATATTCATAATCAAGAGAATCGCCAAGGTAGGTGCAAAGGTATTTCATCCTCGAATCATTGCTCTCAGCATATCCTATCATAGACTCTAACTCGGCTGTTTTTGCTTTCTTCACTTCTTCGAATAATGCTGGGTCGAAAGGTTTTGAATTTGGGACAAATTCGTATTTCTTGGATTTGCCAATCTGGATTTCTCGGATAATACCCTGATCCATTAGATCTGCTTTTATTACTCTAAACTGAGTCTGTCTCAGGTTACTTATTTTCATTAGTTCTTTTTCACCCAGCATTTCGCTTTTCAAAGCTTCAATTATCTTATGATACTTTGGTATGGATGGTTTAGCTCCTTCAATGAATGCTTCTGGTAGTGATCTATCCTGCGGATTATATAATAAAATAATAACAGTCGGTTTTCCATCTCTTCCAGCTCTTCCTATTTCCTGGTAATAGTGAACTGGAGATTGCGGAAACTGAGTGTGAATAATAAACCTAATATCAGGTTTATCTATGCCCATCCCAAGAGCATTAGTAGATATTACACATTTCCATTTGTTAGCTATCAATCCTTTTTCAATTTCAATTCTCGTTTCAGAGTCCAGACGTCCATTATAACCACGAGATGAGATTCCTAAATACTCAAACCATTTAGATATTATCTCGGTGTTAACGATTGTTCCAGTGTAGACAATACCTGTGCCTGAGAGTTTATTAATATTTTCCCCTAACCATATAAGCTTCTCATCATCAGAGTTGACATCTATCACGTATAGTTCGAAATTACTCCTAACAAGATTTCCTCTTAGTATCTTCAATTCACCTGTAATTTGCTGTGCTACATCTTGTTCTACGCGTTTTGTTGCAGTTGCTGTTGTGGCAATTACCGGCATACTTTTGGGCAACAAATTAACCAGATTTATTATCCTTCTATATGCTGGTCTAAAATCGTGACCCCATACGGAAATACAATGAGCTTCATCTACTACAACCATTGATAATTTCATATTCCTGACCTCTTCAAGCCAGATTGAATTTTCCTGTCTTTCGGGGGCAATATAAAGGATTTTGAGCTTGTTCAGTTTTGCTTCGTTTATTATGGCATTATTCTCATCTTCAGTTTGATTACTGTTAATACATTTAGCAGTTATGCCTAATGCCTGAAGCTTATTTACTTGGTCTCTCATCAACGCTATCAAAGGTGAAAATATAACCGTTAGCCCATCAAACATAATTGCGGGGAATTGAAAACAGAGTGACTTACCAAAACCCGTTTTCTCAATAAGTAATACTCTTTCTCCATTGAGAATTCTCGATATGGCTTCCCATTGTGTATCGTAAAATGTTCGTATTTTAAAGTCCCTGAAAAGAATGCTCTCTGCTTGGAATCGAGTTAGTTTGGTATAATCACTCATATGTGCTTACTCGTTATAAGAAACATCAGTTAATCTCCAAATATTCGTAAAAATTCTAATCTAACTTTCCCGCTCTATTAAAACCTTTCCGCTGATTTTAGCCCTCAACCATAGGTACTTAAAGCTAAAATATGAAATCACTATCAAACAGGTTCATTTAATTCGAGTTCATATATCTAGTCAAGCACTATCTTCTTCATGTCAAAAAAGGTGAGGATTGCCCTCACCTTCATCTTGTAAAACACACGATTATTTAGTATATCATGCATGCAAGTGCTTACACTTCCATGATTTCCTTTTCTTTGGCTTTGTCGGCTTCGTCTATTTTCTTAGTCCATT
Organism: Candidatus Cloacimonadota bacterium; assembly: GCA_023230245.1. GTDB lineage: Bacteria > Cloacimonadota > Cloacimonadia > Cloacimonadales > Cloacimonadaceae > Cloacimonas. The sequence continues at coordinate 2,937 of JALNXT010000032.1, read as the reverse complement.
CGTCGGTGATATCCTGCAATTCTTTGAGGAGTTTCTTCTCTTCGTCCTCACTGATCTCGCTATCTTTCTTCATCTTTTTGGCGGCTTCATTGGCATCGCGGCGCAAGGTGCGGATATTGATGCGAGCTTCTTCCGAGAGTTTTTTGATGCTCTTCACGATATCTTTGCGTTTATCCTCGGTTAAAGGCTGGAAAGGCAGGCGGATAACATTGCCATCGTTATCGGGAGTAATGCCGATATTGGCAGCAAGAATGGCTTTTTCAATTTCAGCCAGGGTAGTTTTATCCCAAGGCTGCACAATAATTGTACGCGCTTCGGGAATGGAGATATTGCACAACTGTTTCACAGGTGTGGGCTGTCCATAGTAGTTTATCCGCACGTCATCCAGGATAGACGCGCTAGCACGTCCGGTGCGAATTTTGGAATACTGGTGCAACAGAGCATCAAAGCTCTTCTGCATCTTTTCCTTGGTGTTAGTTTTTAGGTTTTCCATGTTTTCCTCGACGGTTGCTTATTAGCTCCGTAGTGAACGGTTTTATTAGGGATGAATATAGGTTCCGGCTTTTGGGTTCAGCAATGCATCTTTCAGCATTCCAGGCTTACCGATATTGAATATCTTGATGGGCATATTGTTGTCCGCAGCAAGGGAAAAAGCAGTTAAATCCATCACGCCCAGTCGTTTTTCCAGGCATTCCTGAAAGCTGGCAGAGCTGATAAACTTAGCATTCTTATCCTTCATGGGATCAGCACTGTATAGCCCATCCACCTTGGTAGCTTTCAGCACGACATCTGCTTTCAGTTCTATGGCGCGTAGCACGGCAGCCGTATCAGTGGTAAAATAGGGATTCCCTGTTCCACCGCTGATGAAGCAAATGCTCCCCGCTTCCATCGCCGCTAAAGCAGCTTGAGGGCTGTATCGGGCGACCACTTTATCCACAGCCAAAGAAGAGAATACCACAGCAGGGTAACCTTTTGCAATAAGCACTTCAGCCATGTATAGGGCATTTTGAACTGTGGCAAGCATACCGATGCTATCCAGCACCACGCGGTTCAGTTCTTGCTTGCGCCAGTTTCCACCGCGGAAGATGTTGCCTCCTCCCAGAACTATGGCCAAGCCATATCCCAGGTTTTTGATGGCAATAAGTTCTTCGGAGAGAGCATCGATAACGGTGTCGTCATAGCCGTAGCCTTTTTCTCCGGCTAATACTTCGCCGGAAAGCTTCAACAGTACACGCCGTACATTTTGGGGCTGAAAGACCTTATTCATAATCTAAGCTACCTAGTTATGGGAGATGCTAAAAGCTCTCCGCAGTCCTTTATTCGCCGCCTAAAGCGAAACGTGCGAAACGGGCAACTTGCACATTCTCACCGGTAGTTGCAATGGCATTGGTTAGCAAATCTTTCACGGTGCGGGTGCTATCACCAATAAGTTCTTGCTCAAGCAATGAATGCTCGCTGCAGAACTTCTTGATATTACCTTCCACGATCTTCTCGATAATTTCAGGCTTCTTTCCGTCGAGCACTGCCTTGTTATGGGCAATCTCTTTTTCGCGTTCAAGAATGGCGGGATCAATCTGATCTGCGCTGATAGCAAGCGGGTTTGTCGCAGCTATCTGGAGAGCAATCTCATCGGCTATTGCGCCAAATTCGGGCGTACGGGCAACGAAATCAGATTCGCAATTAAGCTCTAAAAGCACGCCAATCTTGTTGTTAAAATGTATGTAAGAACGGATAAGTCCTTCTTTAGTTTCGCGGGAAGCTTTGGATTCAGCTTTGCTGATGCCTCTTTCACGCAGGTATTTTATGGCATCATCTATATTGCCATTTGCTTCCACTAAGGCTTTGCGGCATTCCATCATGCCCACGCCTGTTCGCTCGCGCAGTTCTTTTACCATGGTTGCGGTAACATCTGCCATTTACGTTCTCCTTTGTCTTTCCTGTTTAGTGCAGGATTCTGTGTTTAGGATTTGTTTAATGTGCGGGGCAGCATAAAGCCACCCCGCTGGAGATAATTATTGTTCAGTTCCGCTTAATTCGGGAACTTCGAATTCTACTTTTTCTTCTTCGGGTGCGGAAGCAGCAAGCTCGGCTACGGGCATTTCCGCAACGGGCTCTTCGGTAACGGGCTCTTCGGCTACTTCTTCAGATGCTGGTGCTGATTCGTGGCTCACACCTTCAGAGGCGATCCCACGTCCTTCGATCACAGCGTTTGCCATGATATCGGAGATGAGGTAAATTGCTCTGGTGGCATCATCGTTGGAAGGAATTACAAAATCTACGAGGTCGGGATCGCAGTTTGTATCCACCATGGCAACGATGGGAATATTAAGAATACGTGCTTCGTGAATGGCGATATCTTCGTATTCGGTATCCACTACAAACACACAACCGGGCACGGCATCCATATCACGGATTCCACCCAATGAGAACTCGATTTTGTCGTGCAGGCGTTTCATTTTCTGCTGTTCGAGTTTGGTGTAGTTGGTAATGGTACCATCTGTTTCGATTTCTTCGAAGTATTTCATCTTTTCAATGCTTTGGCGGATGGTGGACATATTGGTAAGCATACCACCGTACCAGCGTTGATTGACATAGAATACACCAGCTTTCTCTGCGGCTTCCTTAACGGCACTCTGAGCTTGTTTTTTGGTTCCCACGAAGAGGATGTATTCGCCTTTGGAGGCTACTTCTTTCACGTATTGATAGGCTTCGTTTATGGCATCGACAGTTTGTTTAAGGTCGATGATATGAATCCCATTGCGTTTGATGAAGATGTATTTCTTCATCTTGGGATTCCACTTGAAGGTCTGATGTCCAAAATGAACGCCAGCTTCGAGTAGTTGTTTCATAGAAACTACGGACATTGATTTCTCCTAAATATACGGTTTAATTTCTTCTGGACGGTCTAAGCAATTCAGAGCAGACATCTGCTCACCG
>JALNXT010000031.1 GCA_023230245.1 Candidatus Cloacimonadota bacterium | reverse complement strand
TTATTTATCGAAGCTATGAACCTTAATACCAAGTGTATAAAGCTCTCTTGCCATATTTCTGCTGCTTCGCTACCCATATATGCTTGGCAAAGGAAGCTCGCTTAACCCAAACTGTTTAACCCTTAGTGCTTGTCAAGGAAGATTTCCCCATACTTTGTGCTAATCATTCGTTCAGCATATAAACAGATTCATACACTCGTTTTACCAGCGCATCTCTTTCGTCATTCCAGCCCATCCTTTCCGTCATTCCAGCGTAGGCTGGAATCCAGCTTGTTGTTATACAAAGAGTTATGCTTGTTAATTATACTGAGAACTGTCTATGATGTTATAGGCTTTTATACATGGACAATATTGTGGCAATGACGTGGTTAAAAGGCTGTGAAATTGGAAATTGCTAAAAGAACTGGATTCCAGCCTGCGCTGGAATGACGATATTTATCTATCATGTTGCTGCTATAAGCACTTGTAACTTACTTTAGTTCTGTAACTTAGCTATTATGAAGCAAGCCCTTATCCACCTCTAACCCCTCTCTTATATCTTAAGGGTATGTAATAGTATTATGCCATAACCACGCCACAACCACGCCGCATTGTGGCAGAATCAAGGCGTGTACATGGCGTGTACAACTAACATCTCTATAAGTGCTAAGAGAAGGAGAAGAGACAGGAAATGAGGATGAGTTTTGGTGAGTTTTTGGTGAGTTTTTGGACGGAATATAAGATCATTGAAGTTACGCTACATAAGGACGAATGGCATAAAGAAACATGAATAAGTTGTTTGGACATGCAGTGTTATTGCAGAAAAGAATGATATAAAGATTGACAGAAATACACAAAGCGTCATAATGGCTATATCTGTAATGCAATAATGAAATGCGAATATTCTTGTGATGAGGATATCAAGGAGAACTTGATGTATATTAGCAAATTAGTAATTCGGAACTACCGGAATTTTGACAATGCATTTTTTACATTTAGTAGCGGGGTTAACACCATAATTGGAGAAAATGGCTCAGGCAAAACTAATCTGTTTAGATCAATTCAAATATTATTCGATGAAACCCTCCCAAGGAATCTAAGGTTATATGAAGATGATTTTAATCGAGGATTGAACAACTGGAAAGGGCATTGGATTATCATAAAAGCAGAATTAAGTGAACTTGATACATCTGACCCAGTTCAATGCCTCGCTATTCATAGTACAGGATTGGTCAACGAATCAGGTCTAGGCACATATGCTATGTATTACAGACCAACAGAAGAAGTAAGAAAGAGTCTCTTTGACTATTCGAAAGTCGAAGGACGGAATAAGGAGGACTTGGCTTCAATTTTGAACAACATATCAATAGATGACTATGAAATGGTATTTATGGGTAAGGGAAATGCTGATTTCTCAGATGAAATTGTGTATAAAGCACTTGTAGGTGATTTCGAGAACATAACATTTCCTGATCCTGCTGATAAAGATATCGAAAAGTACGGAGATTTTCTACCACAATCCGTAAGGATTAACAAAGAAGTATCTTGTACTTTTATTAAAGCATTACGTGATGTAGAAAGCGATCTAAGGAACTATAGATCTAATCCATTATTATCGTTATTGCGGGGTAAAGAGAAAAACATCTCTTTTGATGACCGAAAACCAATAGAGGAACAAGTAAAACAACTAAACGACGACATCGGTGAATTACACGAAGTTAACGCATTGAAGATTGATATAAAGGCAATTATAAACTCTGTTTTGGGTAATCTGTATGCACCAAATGTTGATGTTAAGTCTGAGTTACCAACTGAAATGGACGAGTTGATAAGGTCATTAAAACTGTGGGTGGGTGATCCAGAGGATGGTGGACATACAGGTAAAATAACTGAAATCAGCCTTGGGGGTGCTAACCTGATTTATTTATCGTTAAAGCTCTTGGAGAATGATAAGCTGAAACAAGATAAGGGTGCAAACTTCTTATTAATCGAAGAACCAGAAGCTCATATCCATACGCATATCCAGAAAACACTATTCAATAACCTTGATAGTACTAGAACACAGATATTTGTATCAACGCACTCAACTCATATCTCATCTGTTAGTAAGATTAGCCAAGTCAATGTACTGTGCAGGCAGGGCAAGACAGCCATAGTATTTCAGCCTCATAAAGGACTGAAAATCAAGCAAATAGAAAGGGCAGAACGCTATCTAGATGCCGTAAGAAGTAATCTGTTATTTGCAAAGGGAGTTCTGCTTGTTGAAGGAGATGCAGAGCAAATATTGATCCCAGAGATGTTCAAAGAGGTTATGGGACTAACTTTGGATGAAGTTGGTATAACAATTGTTAATGTAGGTAGCACTGCGTTTAGTAATATTGCAAACCTGTTCCATCATGATAGAATCAGGAAGTACTGTGCAATAGTAACTGATTCTGACATATCGATAATACCTCTTGCCAAAGAAAAAGATAGCTTTACAGAAGAAATGATGCCATATTACAATTCTCAGAAAAGCGGGAAAGAAAGAAGGGGAAAGCTGGATGACCTCTGTAAGGATAATAGCTACTTAAAAGCATACTATGCAGAGCATACATTTGAAGTAGATTTTTTACGTTGTGGTAACGCATATGAGGTTAAAAGGTGTGTAGACAATTTATTTAAAAAGGGTACCAAAACAGACCTTGTTAAGCATAAGCTTGATGACGATAAAGTAGCAATTTCAGGGAAAGAGGTTATGAGATTAGCCAAAAAAGCAGGAAAAGGATGGTTTGCCTTACTCCTTGCTGAGCAATGTAATTTCTTAACAGAGATACCACATTACATAATTGAAGCATTAGCGCATGCTTCAAATGATATTGGTGATGAGACAATCAAGAAATCAATACAATATCGTATTAATCAATTTAGAGGGAATAGCGATTATACTGAGCAAATAGTGCAATACGATGAGAATGCATCAAAACTCGGTGTTATAGAATTGTATAAATCAGTTTTCCATGAAGATACTTTGACAGTACTTATCAATGTACAACGTCCTTTCTAACTTGAATGACCAACAAAAAGCAGTAGTAACGCATATAGGTAATTTGCTTGTTACTGCATGCCCAGGAAGTGGTAAAACAAGAGTTATCACCCATAAGGTTGCATATGAAGTTTCCCTTTTGGAAGAAATATCCAAGCAAAGGATAGCAGCTCTCACCTTCACAAATCGTGCCTCTGATGAGATGTATAAGCGGCTTAATAAGATGGGAATAAGTGATGAAAGAATTTGGATTGGGACTCTTCATTCTTTTTGCTACGAGTGGATTATTAGGCCATATGCTGTATGCTTGGAAGAGCTGAAGCATGGTTATTCTGTAGCAGATGAAGCATATTGTAAGGATTTACTTAACAGATTAAAGGATGAAAACGAGATTAAACACTATGTGTTTACTCCAACTTCCTTTAAACGTGATGGGACACCATTTTGTGGGCAGTATGGGGCTATTGTAAATGAGTTTAATGCAATTTTAATCAGCAATAAGCTGATTAGTTATGATATGATTATTTACTATTCATATAGAATAGTGTCAGAGTTCCCGAGAGTGGCCGTTATTCTTTCTAACATATTCAGATACATATGTGTTGACGAGTACCAGGACACTACAGATTTGCTTTATGGGATAATATCCTGTTTGGTCAAAGCAAATGGCGGTGCCACTTCATTGTTCATGGTTGGCGATATTGATCAGGCAATATATGGTTCACTTGGTGGTATCCCAAAAACTCTTGAGGAGATATCCCAAGAAATTGCGCCTGTTCCGATTAAACAAAAAAGCTTAACAGGAAACTATAGATCATCTCAACGTATTATTGACTTCTATTCATACTTTCAGACAAACAAGATATTGATCGAAGCCCTTGGAGAAAATAAGGACGAGCATGGGCTTATCACATACAATAAAAGTATTCATAAAGATTACGTTTTAAATGAGATAATTAGATTGATACGATATCATTTAGATCAAGGATGCAACGAAAATGAAATCTGCATTTTGGTGCCGCAATGGGCACTTATAAGAAAGGTATCAAGATTGCTCAGGGTAAAAATGAGAGACGTTAGTTTCGATGCTTCTGCTATGTCCCCCCTTTCAACTAATCGCAATAACATCTGGTATAAGGTATGTAGATTATTGCTTTCAGAACCAAGTCCCAAAATTATCCATCTCAGGTACAAATGGGCTGGTGAACTAATAGACGATCTCTCTGTATATACCAATACGGATATGCACAATGTATTTGAGTCCAAGAGCACAATACTTAAGGTTATTAATTCAATCAAATCAGAAGAAGAAGATGGAATAGCGTATCTCGAAGATTGCTTTATCAAATTCAGTGAATATTGCGGGATATCAATTGATTCCAATCTACTTCTGAAGGAGAGCTACAATTCGTTCTTTGATGCAATACAGAAAAATAAAGCAGAACAAGAAAGCACAGAATATGAAGTTGATACCTCCATCGACGCTCTTAAGCAGTTCTACAAAGAAATGACTGGTGTAGTAATAAATACATGCCATGGTGTGAAAGGAGAGGAGTTTAGAACAGTCATCGCATTTGGTATTCTACAAAAGATGATACCACATTGGGCTGAAATTAATGCTAATAATGGCAATCGCCAAGCGAGGAAAATGTTGTATGTTATCTGCTCTAGAGCAAAACTCAACTTGCACTTAATCAGTGAAACCATGCGTACAGACAATAGAAAAGTAGTTTACTATCCAACTGAGCTTTTAGATTGTTATAATTATGACTACGATGATCTGGATTTTTTGAAAAGAGGGTCGTATCCTCCTCATTCATAACTTCGAATGAAAGTAGAGCTTAAATACAATCTGCGTGGTTACTCCGGTAAGCTGGGGAATATGGTGTATTGCAGTTATTATAACTATCGTTTGTGCCACAGCCGTATCTTCACTTATCCTAAGCTTTCAGAAAATCACCTTAGGATGCGGGATATCAGTCATAACCTTAATGAGCTTTATTTGCAGGCAAGTGAGGCTTATCGCAGCGATTTGCAGCTCTACAGTCGGCGTAATGCCATGGAAAACCAAGCCAGAAGCGTGGCACTGAGGAAGCAAATGCCGGGTGCCAAGGCGTTATTCGTGCAGTGCATGTGGGCATGGGCAAAGGCGAATCCTGAAGCTTTAGACCTAAAAACTATTACGCTTACCGAAATGCTGGCTTTGGAATCCCCTGTTTGCAGGGTCTGCACCAGTGTGGAAGCAGGTTACCTAAAGAAAGTAAGCCGATGGGAAGAACTAACGCAGCTTATAGCTTAGCATAAGCCGTCTTTACGCCACTAAGCCCGTGTTTACAACTCTGTCATCCTAGTAACAACAGCCGCCCTCGGCTGTTAGCACTCGAGGCGAGTGCTATTACACCGCTGTTTGACTTACAATTACGCTGCGATAAGCTTCGTAAAAAGTCTTTCCACTATCACACAGCGTAATTGTGAGTTAAACGGAATATGTGAGAGCTTTGCTTTTTACTAAATAAACCGAAATTCCTCATTTCTTTTAACTCATAAATCGGCGATGATAAAGCTCGTAGTGTTTTATTTTGAAGATATCGTCGCCGATTTATAAGTCAAAACTGCAAGCTTAGTCCCCGTGCTCTGAAAACCATTTCTTTGCCCGAGCCTGTACCTGCTCCTGCTGTTGTTTGCTAAGCTCTTTTGCTGTGTTGTCACGGTTGCTTTTGCCTATATCAGCGCCATTTGCCGCGGCAATTAAATACCAGAAATAGGCTTCACTCTTGTCTTGGATAACGCCTTGCCCAGTACCATAGCATACTCCCAGATTATTTTGTGCTTCTGCATGCCCCTGCTCTGCTGCCAGACGGTACCATTTAACCGCTTCTTTATAGTCCTGCACCACGCCATCGCCCTTGCCGTAACAACTGCCAAGATTAAACTGTGCTCCTGCATCCCCTTGTTCTGCTGCCAGGCGATACCACTTCACTGCTTCTTTATAGTCTTGCACTACGCCTTTGCCGCTGGTGTAACACCAGCCAAGACTTGACTGGGCATCTGCATCACCTTGCTCTGCTGCCAAGCGATACCATTTGACTGCTTCTTTATCGTCTTGCACTACACCATCACCATTGGCGTAACGAACGCCAAGAATATACTGTGCTCCTGCATGCCCTTGGTCTGCTGCCATGCGATACCACTTCACCGCTTCTTTATCGTCTTGCACTACGCCTTTGCCAAAGTCGTAACTGCCTCCAAGAGTGTACTGTGCTTCTGCAACCCCTTGATTTGCTGCCATGCGCCACCATTTGACTGCTTCTTTGTGCTCTTGCACTACGCCATCACCAAGGTCGTAAAGTAGCCCAAGCACGCACTGAGCATCTGTATACCCTTGCTCTGCTGCTAAGCGATACCACTTCACCGCTTCTTTGTTGTCTTGTACTACGCCATCACCTTTTTTGTAACACCAGCCAAGAAAATACTGTGCTGCTGCATCTCCAGTCTTGGCTTTGGGTAGTAGATGTGCGCTATAGGATTCTGCAAATAGGGTAGATAGCAGCATCCCAATAACAAATACAAGGAATAGCTTCCGCATAATAGTTCCAGACATATCATCCTCCATGAATGGATAAAATCTTAGATGTGATATGAATATATTATTCCCAAAGCTGTCAAGTGGAAACTGCATAACCGCTATCCGCTGTAGTCCTTGCCACAGTATAGCAAATTGGAAAGTGGGAAGTTTGCAGATGTGGCAACGACTCCAGACTTAAAATTTGGAGCTGAAGTCCCAGCGGGACAACATTTCAGATAGAACAACGAAGCCCCAAACCTGCATGAGTCCTGTAGGGACGATATTTTGGATGGGTTTGTGGTTTCATTAGCTTATTGCAAATATGCCGTCCCGGGACTGTTTATAACATTGGATATGTTCTTTATACTAGCTGGGTCTCAATACTGGTCTTACAATATGCACTACCTTAAATATTGATATGCTTTTACATACCCATTCTTAGCTGCTCTACTAAACCACTTAAATGCCTCAGTATTGTCGGTTGCTATGCCATTCCCAGTCATATAGCATAAACCTAGGTTGTACTGAGCTTGAGCATAATTCATTTCCGCTGCTTTCCGAATCCATCTTACAGCTTCTGTCATGCTGTGATCAACGCCCTGTCCATCCCAGTAACATTTACCTAAATTGAATAATCCTCTTGCATTGCCCTGAAGTGCTGCCCTTAGCGTCCACTTGTAGCTTTCATCGAAGTCAACTTCGATGCCATCACCATGGGAATAACAAACTCCTAGCTCAGCCTGAGCTTCAGCATCCCCTTGAACAGCCCTTTGCGCGAGTTCTCTTGAGTAACCCAAATTATCCTCCAATGATTAATTTCATTCTTTACTATTAAATTATTTGAGAGCTTTTATGCCATTGGTTTAAACCTTCAGTGGACGGAAAAGATATTTGTTCTGCAGATCGACATTAATGGATTTTGTGAAGGGAGCAATTATTACTCTGCGGTTTTCTAATAAATTGCTATAAGTTTGAGCAGTCATATCGTTTCTAACGCAGTATTCGAAAGCACATTCATTAGAGCAGAATTTTCTTTTACGCCATGATGCTTGATCCATGTTTAGCTTTGATATGTAGAAGGTACCGGATAGCTTTTTGGGGTTGCAATCTGTTAAGATTAAGTGATAACCATTAATTATGTCACTTTCTTTAGCTGGGTAGATCCCGCTTTTGACAACTACGTCAACTAAAGGGATGCATGTGAAGTCAACATTCCTTGATGGATATACGTCTCCGCAGTACTCGCATAAATCTTCTTCGTGATCTATGCTAATTGGATTAAACATCACGGGCAAAAATGCATTGATACTAGCTGCAGCAAAACAAGGGTATACATTATCGTCTGGCAAGGATACTATCTTGCAGCTTTCTTTGTCAATAAATCTGTCAACACATTCTTCAGAGCAGACTAAGTGTGGACTCGCTTGGCTGATTTGATATGCTTCATCCCCTTGAATGGCCGTATATGAATGCCTGTCACCATTTGAAATTGTAACAGTCTTATTTACTTTATCAATACGGACAACGTTTGGTGAATTCAAGTAGATAATCAATTCAATTGTTCCGAAATACCTGTATATACCCCTATCTATTGCCGTACCACATATTTCACAGTGTTTCTGTGTTTTCATAAAACCCCCATCTTATATGATCCTTTATCTAAAATTCCTACGGGTTTATGTTGAGTCCCAAATGTTGGTGTAAATTCCAACTCATTGTTTCTCTGGTTGTTTGAGGGCATCTGATATCCCTCGTTACTCACAATCTATGTAAGGCCAAGCGACCAATTGCATTGTTTTCAATTTGCTGATCCAAGTCAAGTTATTTTTCACAATTCACAACCCTTCTGCGGCGGGCTGGTACCCAGTCTATGAACAAGTATAAAACTAAGCTTGTGAAATAAGCACTTCATACCCAATTGTGATCTGACATTTTATGTTACAGCATTGCAAAATTTTATGACATTAAAAGAACTGGATTCCAGCCTACGCTGGAATGACGAATGTATTATGGCTTTTGTTGATTGTGTGTAAGATAAAGCATCATAACTAAGCTATAACATATACTTGAAATCCACTTTCGGCTAATGCTGCATTTAGCAATCTGTATTGAACAGATATATCAAAAATGGCTTGACGAGTATCCAAGGTTGAAAAAAGTGGTCTGACACTGTTAAAATGTAGATAATAAAACGAGATAAAGATACGAGGAAGAACATGAAAGAATACGAAATGAAGAAGTTACGCAATCTTTTGTTCATAGGAGCCAGCGGAGCGGGCAAGACAACTCTTGCAGAGCAAATATTCCATTTATCCCACACGACTACTCGCTTGGGTAAGATCGACGAAGGCAACACCGTGATGGATTTTGATCCCGAAGAAGCGGCGAAAAAGATGTCCTTAGGTCTGTCGATTGGCTTTTTGAACTATAAAGACCATAAAATAAACTTGCTTGATGCACCAGGTTATCCTGATTTCATCGGTGATGCCATCGTGGCACTTCCCGCTGTGGAAAATGCCGTGATCGTGGCAAATGCAACCGGTGGATATGAAGTTGGTTTAGAGCTTGCCATCGAGCAGCTTGAAAATCGTAAAGTCGGCAAAGTTATCGTGGTTAATCGCATGGATAATGAGCATGCAGATTATGACAAAACTTTGGAAGCCATAGCCGACAACACTGGTATCAAACCAGTTAAGGTTCATATTCCCATTGGCAAAGAAGGCGCATTTGAAGGCGTGGTGGATGTTATTCGCCAAAAAGCTATCCGTAATGGGGTAGAGGGCGATGTGCCCGCCAATATGACAGATGCCGTGGAAGATGCCCGTATGCACTTGATGGAAGCAGTTGCCGAGACTGATGAAGAGCTGTTGAACGACTTTTTAGAAAACATGGAACTCAGCGAAGACAAGCTGATCAGAGGCTTAAGAAAAGCAGTGGCAAAGGGCGAGGTTTCTCCTG
>JALNXT010000030.1 GCA_023230245.1 Candidatus Cloacimonadota bacterium | reverse complement strand
TAATAATATAATCATAACAACACATACCTCAACACACACATGGGGGGCTCCCCGCCCCCTTTTTTTGTTTATTAGCGGGAAAGGATAAAATGTAGTTTGGCAGCTTTGTTTACTATTTCAACATAGTCCAGAGCTTCATCGATGCTTTTTCCCCTACAGATTAAGCCGTGACCTTCCCAGATTAGAGCTTGTTTATCACCAAACTTTTGGCAGCTTAATTCCGCCAGTTCGTTACTGCCTGGCTTGGCATAAGAGCTAGCAACAATCCCATTTGGCAGGTATAGAGGCATTTCAGGTAGCAGTTGGGCAAGATGTTCGTTCAATGCAATTTCGTCTCTGTATAGGGCTGTATGGGACAATGCGATGACTTCTGTGGGATGAGTGTGCAGAATGCAAGGGAAAGACGCTGATAAATCACGCTCATGGATCATGCGATGGCAATTCCATTCTGAGGTTGGTATAGCGTTTGAGGGATAGTAAACTTCGTTGACAGAGACCTGTATCAACATCAAGCCATTGGCTGGGTCTTCGGCAAGATCGCGAAACCTGCTTCCAGATCTTGAAACAAGATAGATTTCACCATCAGCTTCATCCATCCCAGCTTGCTTTAAGCATGGTTTTACAATGGAGCCAATGCGGATGGATAGGTTCCCTGCATTGGCTTCAGCCCATCCATGATTATGTAGCACAAAAGCTACTTTAGAGATGCGCTTCAGTAACGCAACTATTTCTGGTATTTGCGTGAAGCAGTATTCATCGCAAGATGGCGTGCTATTTATCCCCATTATTGCTCTTTTCTCGGCAGATAGTTTCTACCGCGCGGAAATTAACCTTCCCGCTTGCCATCATGGGAATATCTTCAATCACGTAAAATTGGCGGGGTACAGCTATGGAGGGCAGCTCTTTCTTTAATTGTTTAAGCACTTTATGCATATCAAAATCACCGGTGGCAACTGCTGCCACAACGTCTGCACCTTTAGTTTGATTGGGGACATCCACCACGCAACAGATTACGTTATCGGGTAACAGACGGCTAAGCACATCTTCCACTTTAACCAGAGAGACCATTTCTCCGCCTACTTTCACGAAACGTTTCAGCCTGCCCTTATGCCACATAAAGCCATCATCATCCACCAGTCCTATATCACCGGTATCATACCAGCCATTACGGATTCTGAGGGATGTTTCTTCTAGATCCCCAAGATAACCTTCCGTAACCAAAGCGCCTTTCACCAGGATTTTACCTTCCATATTAGCACCGAGGATTTTATCGGTATGAATATCTACGATTCGTACCTGAACGCCAGGTATCGGCTTTCCTACGCTACCCAGCTTATGCAGCCCAGGGAAAGTGGCAGATATCACAGGGCTTGTTTCCGTAGCCCCATAACCTTCAAAGACGGGGATACCATGCTTCTTCATAAAACCTTCATAAACTTTATCTGGGAGTTTATCTGCTCCCGAAATAGCGATGCGAATGGAGGCAAAATCACCTTCGCTGGATTTCTGAAGATAGCCGTAAAAGAATGATGGAGTAGCCGCAATAAAGGTGGCGCGGTATTGCCTGGTTAGCTCTGAAACCGTCTTGTAATCCAGAGGATTGGGATAAGTAACCATATATGAACCCAATAACAGAGGTAGCCAGAAATCTACAGTTAAACCGAAGACATGAAACATGGGCAGGATACTCATAAACACATCGTTATGGTCTAATTTGATTAGTTGGGGTATGGCATCCACATTATGCAAGATATTGCGGTGAGATAGTTGCACTGCTTTGGGTTCCTTTTCGCTCCCGCTGGTAAAAAGAATTACAGATATTTCACTGATGTCGCCACTGTGCATCATTTTTAGTAGCACAGGCGTAGGAAGCTTGGAGGTAAGGGCAGCTTGCAGCTTGGCAACAGTAGTTACTCTTGCAAGGATATCCTCGATGAAAATCATGTGATCGATAGGCTCCAGATTAAGCTTTTCCAGCAGCTTTCTACTGGTAAGAATGGTTTTGAACTGGCATTTGTTTCTGGCATAGCGAGAGTTATCAAGCGCACCAGTGGCATAGTTTATCATCACCGGTATTTTCCCATTCATCAGCGTGCCAAGGATTGAAAGCATGCACCCCATGGAAGTGGGGAGCAGAATACCCACATACTTACCCCTAATTTTGCCGATGTGCCTTTTTAAGATTAGAGCAGCGATAAGCATGCGCGAATAAGTGTAATCAGTATTAGTTGCTTTATCATACACTGCTATTTTAGAACCATGTTTTTTTGCTACTTGCACAAAGCGTTGATGTAATTGAAGCATAGTTATTCCTTTATAATGTATTAGTATTATCGGACTTACATAGGGTCAATGCGATCAGTATAAGTAAATCCTAATTAATGATGTGTAACCAGTCCTTTAGTAAAAACTCTAGCCTGCCTATCAATAGAGAAACACGAGCCATTACGGTGTATCCAAAGGATGCGCCAAAGCTTATCATAAGGAACCAGATGCCAATTTTGGAGGGAACTGCCGAGATCCCTTCTTGCTTTTTGCTAAAATAGAAATAGTAAACTCCACATATCGTACCAATAATAAGCAGAAAATTACCTATTACAATGGAGGTGGTTTCCCCGGCAAAGGGATTGATCATGGTGGCAGAGATTTGGCTCAATAGATCGCTTTTAGCATAGCGAACCATGCTAATCCCCGCCGATGTTCCGATCATTATCGCTATGGGAAAACGGCTCAGCCATTGAGTTTTGGGGATAATACGCATTAGCATCATAAGCCCCAAAACGGCAGGTATGAGCAGAATGATATTGCCTCTAAAATCAGAAATCAACTTGGTGAATAGATTGGGCAACATGATACTGTAGAATAAATACACCAGCCAGTAAGCTGCTGAAAGACCTACGAATATCTGCTCTGCCAGCTTATAAAAGGGATTGTCTTTATAGAGAAAACTGAAGATGCTGAAGGTGAAAAAAACAGACATCCATAGTCCCAATACGCTCATAAAATGGCTCATGAGGCTCTCCTTTTGCGTGCCCTTAAGGCTTTGATGTTTCCCGCCGCGATGAATAATAGGATCAGTAAGTGGGCTACCGATTGGGCATCCATCTTAACGGTGGCAGAACCAACCCTGTTGATTAAGGTCTCGTATTCTGAGGCTGCTTTCAAGCCACCCAGTAAGCCGTAGAGTTGTTTTTGACTGTTTACATAGGGAATCAGGCCAGGTGCGCTAACAGCGGTTGTGCCGCCAGTAACGGGAGTGTGATAAACATCTCGCGCTGCCATCACCCATTCTTTTATCCCCGGAGTACCGGAAGAAAGCGAATTAACATAGGCGACATCCTTTAAAGTCTTAACTTCCCTTAACATAGGGATATCTTTATACTTGGTTCCCGATTGATCTGCGGGGAACACTTGTTCCATGTCTTTACCCATCGCTTGTATTGCCACAATTCCGGCAACCTTGTATCCCATGAACACATAGTCCTGCCCATAAGTAATATCGGGATGGTATGCCTTTACAACCTTGATAGCTTGATCTGCCATTTGCATTCCCTGAGGCCATAATGCTGTGACTAATACCTTTTGATGGCGGGAGAAAGCATGATCTAGCATGGCTTCTGCCATGGGTTGCAGCTCTGTCATTGTGGAGGGATCATAATCGAAAGAAAATATCACCACGGAAGAATCGGGTGTGGATTCAACAAGCTCCCATACCATTTTGGTGTAGTTGGTAACACCTGTCTTCCAGCCAATGGGGAAGATCAGAGGCAAGGCGACAGCGACAAGGAGGATTAGAAACACTATCCTGCGTTCGGTTTGAGAACTGTTTACGACGCTCATTTATCGCTCCCCAAGTATGATCTTTCAATGCCCAGAATAATCCTTAAACTACTACCAATGATACCTAAGGCTGCGCTGATCATAATGGCTCTCTGGGCTGCAGAATTAGGGAATTCCATGATAAAATCGCTGAGATTGGGTAGCTGCCAGAATTTGTAGCTCTCTGGTACCCAAGCAGTAAGCATCCCACCGAAACTTGTCCTTCCTAGAATAACGATAACTGCGGTAATCATAAGTAGATTGGATTCGAAGCTGCGGATAATAAATGCCCGGTAAGCTGCCGATGCGATAAAGAAAGCCAAGAGCGAAAACATGGTAGCAGATAAGGGCATATAGGCAAAATCAAAAAGGTAATCGAAAGGTTTGGCACCCAAAGAGGCTTGAAGCTTTAGCCCATGACCAAAGATACCACCAGTTTCCTGTGTGCCCCAAAGCAAACCTACGATAAGCATTAGACAAAAGCTAAGTAATCCAGCTAAATAGAATATCCAGCCGCTTTCTTTCTGCTTGATCTTACTAAGATTGGATTGGAACAAACTGATTTGCCCCAAGATAATGGCAAAGCCAGAGATGATCATGAACCAGTTCTGTAAAGTGTCTATCAGCATACTGAAAGGACGATGGGGAATGAACTCTGAAACTATTACCAGGATGCCACAAAAAAAGGCGAAGAAGAGAGGTAGATTACGCTTCATTACTGTGCCCCTTCAAAGAATGCTTTAAACCAGTGCCAACCAATGATCTCAGTAATGACCCCGGTAAGAATAAGAATAATAACCAGCAGCTTGCCAAAATCGTGTCCCTTCAAGCTGCCTAACTGCTGCGGATCGCGGGAAAGATATGCCGATGCTGCAAAAAGCTCTTCGCCAATCAAAGTGTAATCGCAAGAAACCACAAAGAATGGCAGTTGGCTTGCCTGAGCAGTACCAGATGTTTGAATCGCCCCTGTACTATAGCCCGTCTCAGCAAGGATAAGGGATTCGGCATAAAAACTACCTAAGAAGAAATTAGCGGCAGGTTGTTCACGCACCATTATTCCATCTATGCCTGCCACATATCCGAATTGATCGTCGGATAGATAAAATATGTTATCTTCTTTATAGGCATCGGGCTTGCCAACTCTTAGGTAGGCTTCTTTCACAACTTCACGTGCTGCTGAAAGTACCATAGAAAATCGGCAAGGAACAATAAGCTTGGTATCGTATTCGGCAGAACGCTGAGCTAAATGGCTTAAAATAGTTAAGCTGGCGATGGTTTGAATATCGTCCAGATCACCAATGCCCGGTACAAATAGGATGGGTTTCCCTTTTTCTGTAGCTCTTCCAATTGCCTCTTCCATGGAATCTAAACCGCCAATGCGTCTAATAAAATAATCCTTACCCATTCTTGCGCTTTGCACGTAGTACATTATAGCACCGCTGATGACGAGAAGAATAAGCAGATAGGATAATTTGTTCATGTAAATCCATTGCTCTAATGTCTTAGCCTCTGCGGTGTAGAATAAGCTATCAGCAGTGGCTTTCTGTGGAATTATCAATCTATATGCGTAGTTTGTTCCAGGCGTAAGATCACTATCTGTGTATATAGGTGGTTGGCTGGAACCAATATAGATAGTTTCCCATACTCCCAGTGAATCAGCCTTTTGTAACTGGATAGAATCGGCAGCGGTGTGCCAATTGAGCGTTAAGGCTTTTCCTTCGTCCCATGGCACATCTTGAACCCAAAAGGCTTGTTGGGAGGCAAACAAACAAAGGGAAAAAAGAGACAGCCCAATAACAAGAAGCAATGCTTTCATAATTTCCTTAAACAAAGGGGCGTTTAATAACGCCCCTCATAATTGCGATTATTACTTTTGAAATGCTGTTTTAACTTGATCTGTTAGTTTAATTATCTCATCAAGTTGCTGTAGGGAATAGGTCTTATCCTTATCAGCTTGTATTATTGCTTTAATCTGCTCTACCAATGAAAGAGCCTCTTTAAACTCGGGTTGGTTTACAATTTGCTCTGCTTTAATCTGCTTCAAATTGCCCACCAGGCTGTTAAAGGTACCTTTTTGATCGAGGACTTTGGTCTTATCAGCCGAGTAGTTTTGTTTAATAAGCCAAGCGACTCTATTGGCTGCTTCAACCCATCCGCCCATCAGCATCAGGGTATAGTTATCGTAACTTTCACTGTCCCAGAGCTTGTCTTCCACTTTCTGTTTGTGAACGTCCAATGCTTTTTCCAGATCTTCCCACTTCTCTTTTTCGATAAGTGTTTTCATATCTGCGCCCATCTGGTTAACTTCGTTTTCTAAGCCGAGCAAGGCAGTGAGATTCATCATTTGAGAAGAGATATCACCCAAGCGGGCTTTATTTCTTCCCTTTGCTGCCAAGGTCGCATCAGCAGTTAATACTCCCAACGAAAAGGCATTGCGCACTTCTTCTTGTTTGGTTTTGTATAAAGTAGCAGGAATGGCTGCTGTGATGTCTTTCACTTGCAGTTGATCTAGCACACGGAAGACCTCTTTGAAGGTCGGTAGCGGTGCATAAGTAGTAATTGCGGCGGATACTTCTTCAGCGGGCAAAGTATTGGCTTTCTTTTTGCAGCCCATGATACTGACTAGAACTAACACTGTTAAAACGATAATCAATCGTGTTTTCATGTATTTCTCCTTATTCTTTGAAATAATATTTCAGCTTAACTGCCGTTATGCCATTAAATAACATAAAGTAAACGAGTAACACGGCTATATTAAAGTTCCACGTCCTCATTAGCGTGTTCCCCACAGTTTTAAAACTGGACAAGAACATATTCTTATGCTGAGAGAGAACTTTTCCATCCATCAAGCTAACTGCTGCATTAAGATTGTTGTTCATCAGCTCATCCGGATTCCATCTTTCCGTGATGCGAACCTTCTCATAATACAGCTTTGTCTTCATTTTATCATAACTGGAACTAGATATTTCAGCATCTCTGAAACTACGCATTTGTGTCAATTTCTTTTTTTCGAGTTTTGCCATGGCACGATGAAAAACAGTGTTTTTTGCATAAGCAGTCGTCATCCCTTCAAACAACCAGCGGGAAGGAATCGTTTGCACAATTTCCGGAATAGGGTGTTGTTTATATATCGTTAAACTCCTATTCATCCGCTCGAATTCTATCACTGCACCACCAAAGATAATCTGTGGAATCAAGATGAGGGGAAGCAAATTGATAATAGCTTTCTTTTCTTTGATGAAGGAAGAGCACGTCAATCCTATTGAGATACCAGTTAAACCCGATAAAAACAGATAGATTACGCTAATACCAAATAATCCTCTGATCCCTAAAACACTGGAAGCAACACTCTGGTACAAAACAGCTTGAATAAGTACAAATAAACTAAGCGTGATAAGCTTGGAAACTTGGTAATAGCTTATCTTCAGATTCATTTGTTTTTCGCGGATAATGATCTTGCGCTCGTCAGTGATTTCTTCGATACTGTTGGAAATCCCCAGGAATATAAAGGCGATCACGCTTACAAAGACAAAGATGCCAATGTTATTGTTTTCCGCATAGTTATAGGGTGGGCTGAGCGGAGTGTAGCGCAAAATAAAAGCAACCACTAAACCGAGAAGAGGTGCCTGCACAAAGGTGATTAAATTGTTGGTGCGATTACGCAGCTTCATTTTAAAACTACGGATGATGTAGCCATATATCTGCACCAACCTTGAAGGGAGGCTTTGCTGTGTACGGTTCCCTTTTAATGGTATGGCGCTATTATTTATTTTGCCTGTATCGTGATGGATCATTGCGTAGAGCATCTTGCGCTTGAATTTATCTCGCCAGTATTCCGGCGAAAACTTCCTTTTAGGCTGGATGTATTTGTTGATCTGCTCGTAAACTGGCTCATTGAATTCGTTATACTCGGGATAAGTTATCACATCATACATAAAGTCCGAGGTCATAAGCTGTTTTTTGCGTTCTATTTCATTTGTTCTTACCGTCAGCGAGGCGAGTTCTTCATCAAAGTAAGAAAAACAGTCTGTGGGAGAACCAGTATATGCCATCCTGCCGCCCATATCCATCAGCATCACTTGGTCAAATTTCCTAAAAATACTACTGTTCGGCTGGTGGATGGTGATCATTACGATCTTGCCTTGTTTGGTGAGCGAGCTGAGGATATCTATAATCTGTTCGGCGTCGGTAAAAGACAGCCCGCTGGTAGGTTCATCGCAAATGATAACGGTTGGTTCAAAGAGCAGTTCAAGGGCAATATTAAGACGTTTTCGCTCTCCCCCGCTGAGGTTTTTCTTCTTGAATTCGCCTACTTTTGTGTCACTCTGATGGGTAAGATTTACTTGGTGCAAGATGTTGTTTATCTTCTGGTCCAGGCTCGCCTTTGAAATATTAGGCATCCGTAAGCGCAGCCGGTACCACAAATTCTCATATACTGTAAGATACGGGTATAAAAGGTCATCTTGGGGAACATAACCAAAGAACTGGAGGTAATAGCTGGCGTTTAAGAAGAAATCCTTGCCATCTACTAGTAATTGCCCATATGTGGGTACAATTTCACCTGAAAGAACTTTTACCAGAGTCGATTTGCCGCACCCGCTTTGTCCCAATATTCCTATTAACTGCCCTTTTTTTGCCTCACTTGATATGCCATCAAGTGCCAATTGCCCATCAGGGAAATAATGCTTAACATCGGCAAGGCAAAGAGATTGCAATTCGAATGGGGTTTCAATGAGGTCATAAAAATCATTGATGCGGAAATTACGTTTATCTATGGTGATAATATCAGAGTTCAAGGTAATGGGGCTAGATTCCTCAATCTTCTTTTGGTTTAAATAAATCGTCCAGCCGCTTTTGGGTGGTTGAACGAAAAAGACACCTTCAATCAGTTCAATTTTAGTGATTTTTTTATCGCTATCAACCCTGGACATATCAAAGTAATTGCGCTCATGATTAATATACAGTGCTTGGGGAATCATATCGTCTAGACCGATGCTGCTGCGATTTTCAATGAGATCAGTGAGATTCCAAGGGGCATAATTTCGGATTTGGATTATATCATCGTAGTATATCTCATAGCGTTTGTTGTGCAACATTACCTTACGATTCAAGGTGACGCTACCACTCCTGATATTAAGCGAATACCACAATCCGCGTTTATTGACAATGAAGTCGTAGTTACTTTTATGAAAAACGATCTCGTCGTTGGCGTCACGATGTTCATAAATCTTTTTTAAGCATCTATTACTGTACTCTATACCGCCGATGCTTATCTTGCTTTCGGGATGTAGCAACACTATATTATTGGGGCTGATAGGCTTATTATTTAGCAGCAGGCTGGTGTTTGCTCCTATCCCGATAAATATGTATTTATCTATTGCATACAGGGACATTTCGTAAGCAGCCAAATCATCGTTTCGGTACCTGATATCGGCACTTACAGAAGAACCGAATACTATATAATCTGAGAATAAAGAATGCTTTACATGTGCGATTGAATGTTCGCAAGAGATGGAAATATCGCCACTACTGCCAGCTTCGAAATAATCTATCAGGTTTACAAATCCATCCGGGCTGAGGCTTAGTTTCTTGCAGAAATCTAACAGCTCCGTTATCGTAGAGATGCTAAGCTCGCCCTCTGTTTTAGCTATTATCACCAGACTCTGCAATATCCGCACTTTATCCAATTGGGATAAATATCTGTTTAGGTATTCAAGCACTTCATCAATCTGATAATCGGAAGCAGTGATATCCCTTACATAGGATTCCCAAGACACATCTACATGGGCAAATAAATTGGTTAATAAAGAATACAGCACACTAATTTCGGCAGAACTGATTTGTTCACCAGAATTCATGGA
>JALNXT010000028.1 GCA_023230245.1 Candidatus Cloacimonadota bacterium | reverse complement strand
TACCGTTGCTCTCGCTACACTTGGGGGACCTTGGGGAATTCTTGGAGGTATTGCTGCTCTAGGTGTGATGACATTAATAGCTAATGCTATTGCTCAATTTGGTATTGATGCTGTAGCAAAGGCAGTTGTTGATGGTTTATTAAAAAATGGAATGTCACAGCAACAGGTAATTGACCAAATATATGGCGTTCCTGGCATTATATTATCTAAGCGAATTAAAGAGAAGTGTAAGGGTTACATTTATAGGTAACCTCATACAAAGACAAAACGCTTTCCTATAGACGTTTAGATATAGGCTGTAATTGATTGTAGCGTAAGACTGGATTATTATTTCTTTTCCAGCCTGCAGATTAACTCTGCCATCAGATTGATCACTTCCTTATAGTCTCCGCACTCCCAAGCATCGTCAGCCTTAAACTTGATCTCTTCCACCGTCATATTCTCCGACTGCAGCCAATGCCCGCGAAACTGATTCCACTAGTTCTTATAGTGGTATGCATTGGCTAATGGATCATCCTGATCCGAGCAATCTGAAACCATATCCGGCTCATCGTAGCCACTCTTATCCATCTCGATTACTTTCATGCCTACTCCCAGTTTCAATGTCTCTGCCTGCTCCTTGCCATTCTTGTTTTTCTTGGTCATCTTGATCTCCTTCTCGGTTACCCGACTGTTGATTAATGGTTCCTACACAGAACCAGTGGAATCCGTGGTCAAGTCCTTTCTCTGCAATATGATAAAGAAGGCAAGGCGTTGCTTCTTGACAGAAATCAGGCATAAAAGAGACTGTCTATCGTCTACAGACCCTACATAGAATGCCCTCCGATACGTGGAGACACCGCCCGGTGCTCTCCACGTTTTTTATGCTGAATCTTCATATTGAGATCAGTTGACCCATATATCCATTTGAAGTTTTCAGTGACCTTTCCTTGAAGTTTTCAGTGACCTTTCCTTGAAGTTTTCGGTGACCCTTTCTTGAAGTTTTCAGTGAGCCATTTGAAGTTTTCAATGAGCCAATTTGCAGAAGTCGTGACCCAAATGCATTCAGTGAGAACAACGACTTTACCCACGATTTTGCCATTTGAAGTTTTCAGTGAGCCAATTTGAAGTTTTCAGTGACCCTTTATAAAAACCCTCAACTCTTCTGTTCAATTCACAGTTTATTGTTAAATATGAAGATTTCCCTTGACATATATGCCTCACTGTATTACATGACCACAACACCGTTACGGTAATCGCGAACCGAAAACGATGCAAAGAGGTTCTTATGACAATGTTCAACCAAGAAACGCCAATATACCTGCAATTGCGCAAACACATAGAAGAGCGCATCTTAAGCGGTATTCTCAGCGATGAAGAGGCTATCCCTTCGCTTAGGTCTATGGCACGGGACTACAGCCTCAATCCCATCACCGTTAGCAACGCACTTAGTGCATTGGTGGATGAAGGAGTGCTATACAAAAAGCGGGGACTTGGCATCTTTGTTGCCGCCGGTGCTCGCCAGCTCATCATCAAGATGCGCAGCAAAGATTTTATTAGTGAGACTCTGGAGCCGATCATCCGTTCGGCGCAGCAGCTCGACATTCCCAAACAGCAAATAATAGAACTCACAGACACCATTTATGGAGGTAACAATGAATAGTCCCAGTTACGAAATACGCAATGTCAGCAAACATTACGGCAAGTTCAAAGCGCTCGATAGCGTAAACTTAACCCTTAATCCGGGCAAAATCATCGGTTTACTCGGCAAGAACGGCGCAGGTAAATCCACTCTCATGCGCTGTATGCTCGGTTTTTTATCACACGATGGCGATGTGGTACTGAACGAAAACATCATCCACCATCGTGATCACCGCGTTTTCGAACAAGTTGCCTTCATACCGGATGTGAGCGGACTTGATGATCGCCTCACGGTGAAACAGACTATGGATTACATCAAAAACGTGAATCCTCGCTGGAACGATACCCTTGCCGAAAAGCTATTCAGCATCAGCAACTTACCCATTAACAAGAAGGTAAGCAAGCTCTCCAAAGGCATGAAGACCAAGCTCTATCTGCTCATCACCCTTTCTTTGGATGTAAACTTTCTGCTGCTGGACGAGCCGACCTTAGGCTTGGACATTGCCTATCGTAAAGAATTCTTTAACATCATTTTAGGTGAGTTCTTCGACGAGACCAAGAGCATCCTCATCTCCACACATGAAGTGGAAGAAGTGGAAGATATGCTTCAGGAAATCATCATTATCGACAACGGTAGCATCCTCTTACACGAAGATGTGGAATCCCTCAAAGCTCGCTTTCATATTATTACTCTGCCTATTGACCGTGCAGCAGAACTTGATGCACTCCAACCCAAACTCATCTCCAAAACCCTTGGTTTTATAAGTGCAGTGCTGCCCTCCACGGTAGAGATTAAAGACGCCACTTATAGCCGGCCTAATCTTGCCGACATTTTCCTTGCCGTAGTGGGAGGTAACTGATGAAACAGCTAAAAGGTTTATTAAAGAAAGAATGGCAAACCAACAGACATACTTTCCTGATCCCCTTATGGTTTATCTGTGGATTTTACGGCATCGGGATTCTGGGATTCCTCATTAACCTCATCAAAGGCAACAAGATGGTTGCAGTTTTTTCCACTTTAAATATGCCGCCAAACATGAAAGAGCTTTATCTGTTCTCTTCTTCTGCAAGTTTTGTGATTGGATTAGGCTTTATAGCGATGATTAGTTCCATCATTCTCGCCGATAGCCTGATCAACGGTGGATATAAACGAAAGTGCGAAATCCTACATCTCTCGCAGCCAGTTTCCATGCCTAAGATCATCGCTGCCAAATACTTGTTTATGACCCTGGGAACGATGCTGCTCCTGGCAATCGTCAGCTTTGTAAATAGCATGGTGCTTTCGGTATTCTTTAATATCAACTCTGGCGCACACATGTACTTCGGCATCGTTGCGTGGGCACAAACCTTTGTGCAATCATGCTTTACTGTGTTGTTTATCAGTTCGCTGTATTGGATGTTTGCCGGGCTATTTAAGCGGCGCTCTTTTGTGATGGGCACCTTGACCATTCTGGCGATTCAAATAGCAATCGGCATCCTGAATTACACCGCCAATCTCCAAATACCTTCGCTGATTAGCTATATTGTTAAGCTTTCCACCGTGCAACTCAATATGGATCTTAGCCTTTACTTGAAAGACTTAGGAGTCTTTAGTGCTGCGGTTGAAGGCAGATGGAAATACTTGTTGGATGCTTATACCCTGCAACGTGTAATCCTCAGCGCAGTCTTCTTTTTGCTAGGTTCCTGGCTCTATAACACCCGCGAACTTAGCTGATAACCTAATCCCTATTATCGTGGCAAGGCGTAACTGCCTTGCCTTTTTTATTTATTGGGATGGATACATTTACCTAATTGAACGGAAAACTCCCAGTATTGGGTTGGCAAACTCCGATTTGCCATAGCGGCTGAAAGTCGCATTTGGATGGCAAACTCCGATTTGCCATAGCGGCTGAAAGTCGCTTCCTTTCCATACCCACCTACCCAATTGCCGAATCGGAATTCAGCAACCCAATCCCCACTCCGTCATTCCAGCGCAGGCTGGAATCCAGTCTCTTTTCACTCTTCCACCCTTTCACTTCCAGACACTCATAATCCACCTTTACTACAATTCATGCACAAAACTCTGCCAATCGTAAACCCGAGGCAATAGCCCCGCCAGCACCGCTTTTTGTACACTGATACACGGCAAATCCCGCAGGTAAATCTCTTCTCGCGTAAGCGTACGCAAATCTATCGTCGCATCCGCCTTTGCCATATCGTACATCAGTTTCATATAGAGGTTGCTCCAGGTCAGCATCATTGTCTTAGGACCTTTCAGAGTGGCGTACCTCTTCATATACACGTACATATTGTCCTTGTAGCCCTGCGATGGCTGGATGGCAAACAAATTCGCATTAACGCTGCCAAACTTTTCATGATGCGCCGTAAGCGTAGGATACACCCGCTTTCGCGCATACACCTTGCCCAAATAGCGATTGTAGCAAAACACCAATCCATCCATTTTACCGGTGAACCCGGCAAGTCCGTATTGAAAGCTAACTTTCATCGTTTCTCCTTTGTTGTGTGGCAAACTTTTAACTCTTTAGCTGTTAAGCTATTACTCCCCCCCTATTATTATATAGGGTGCAAAAGCTCCTCAGAGTGTTGCAACTGCTCTCATTTATTTTTTATGGAAGCAAAATAACTTCTAAAAGCAAGCTACAAGGGATGTTCAAACCCGCATCTTCCCACGATGCTCCCGCGATTCTCCCGCAAAGTGGAGGCAAAGAGACAAGACTCAAGTGTCAAATAGGGGTGAACGTCCCTTTTAGCCTGCTTGTGGATAGCTTGCAGATTTCTTAGGCGCGGTGGCGAATAGCATCACAAGACCAATAGCACTGAACTCCGATAACGATATGCATGGCAATGTGTTCCGCTAAGCGCGGATGGACTGTTTGGATGCTATCTACAAGATATTGCACTCCCTGCCCAATCAGCCGGGCATGATCTCGCACCAGAGATCGGATGTTTTTCAGCTTGCCGCCGTTGGTAACGCCATGCAGAATGTAATCATTCAAATACTCGATGGTGGCGATATCTTCGCAAATTCTGCCTTCATCGTTGTTTTCGCGGGCTTCGGCAAGGTCGCAGCGCAGTTTTTGCAAGAACTCACCCAAGTCCCGAATCGTTAGCAAATCCGTGAATGTTATCGGCAACTCCGGATATGAGGTGAATTGCAGACTATTCGTCACCCGCTCCACCTGACGTAAATCATCGCTAATATAC
Organism: Candidatus Cloacimonadota bacterium; assembly: GCA_023230245.1. Classification (GTDB taxonomy): domain Bacteria; phylum Cloacimonadota; class Cloacimonadia; order Cloacimonadales; family Cloacimonadaceae; genus Cloacimonas. Next base: position 4,891 of record JALNXT010000028.1, on the reverse strand, counting down.
TGGCTGAACTGAGGCTGATAAAGGGTGTATAGCTCTGTGGCACTTATCGCCGTGCCCTTATGCTCCCAAAGCTCGCGGATGTAATTCCCTGCCTTGCATTGAGGATGCGCTTTGGCAAGCTGCAGAAAATCTTCGTACAATTGTAACTCATTATCATCGTCGAACATACTACATCTCCTAAGAGTTAGAATTAATCCTGCTGATAAAATACTACTATGTAATGATATGGCAAGCATTATTTTTGTGGATATGCTGATAAGTTATGAATCAGAGAAAATATGCCGCGTGTTTGCCTTGGGAAAGTAGCTTTTAGGAATATATAGAAAAGTATAGTTTGGGCAATAGGTGCAGAGATACAGCTTGCTTTAGGGTAGAATATGACTTATTTTCACATGGAGTTGATTTATAGCAACAAATACTAGATGTGTCTAATACAAGCTTCTGCTACCTTGAGGGCTTTCTGTATAAGAAACTATGGAGCATATTAATTAGTACAATTGATCTCATTTATGATAGATATGTTTGTAATAGTATAATTTATAGTTGACAGAATACGGAATTCGTATAGCATGCTTATGATAATAAATGTACCGATGATGATAGATTCGTAATTGCTAAATCTAAATGAAGTTTAACTAAGAGGTGTTGATATGGATGAAGTTATAACAAAGAAAAGAAGCTTAATAAAATGGTTTAGTGATAATCCATGGGTTGGTTTAATAGGTGTGTTATTGACTTTTGGATTCGGAATATTTGCCATATATACGTATGTGGTTAGTATTGAAAAACCTGAATTAACTTATATGGAGCATCCCGTTAAAACTGCTATGGTAAACAAAGATGCTACTTCGCGAATTTCTGTATATTATGATGGTAAGCCTGTTAACCGTAATGTATCTATTGCACAAATCGAAATATGGAATGCAGGGAAACAATCAATATGGCAGAAAGATGTATTGAACCGCACAAAGATTTGTTATAAAGATAGTACAAGAATACTTGAAGCGACATTACTGAAAACTAATAGACCAGAAACATGTGTTGTGCTTGATACATTGTCCATTAATAAGGGGATAGTTTTTATAGACTGGAAAATACTTGAAAAGAATGATGGTGCGATATTACAGCTAATTTATGAGGGTGATATTGAAAAAGATGTTATAGTAACAGCCTCAATTGAAGGTCAGAAGAAAATAGCCAAAGTTAAAACCTCTTCAGATAGAGTGTCTTACAATAACTATTTAAGTATTACAGTGTTCTTGCTGACGCTGTGCGTATATATAATATTGATTGGATTTCAGATTAGAGTTCTGATAAAAGACAAACCTTATGGCTGGTATCGTGTGTTTTTAATTGTAAATTCTTTATTTCTAATACTTGTGTTTATATCTGTATTTCTCTTTAATGGTAACACACTATCATATAGTGCGCCGCCTATTCGGTTTTAACCACGCTGTTATAGTTAGATATTTCGATTTTATGTATATTCAAAGATGAAATCATATTTCTTGTTTAGCGATAATTTATTTTCACCCATTTGCAACATAAACCCCACCTTTTGCACTCTATAGTATAATAGGGGGAGGAAAAGCAGATTAGTGAACTTGCTGTCTCGCGATAGTGTTTTCGCAAGCTGCTTCGCCTCAAACTAAAACCCCTTATACGAATGGAGGATAGACTTATGAAAGTCTCTTTCGAAAACGGTGTTGGAACTTACAGTGGTAAGTATGACCAGGTGGTATATACTTCCTGGTTCAGTGGTTTGCTGTGTTATGGGCGCAAGTTTCGCTATCCCACGCTGGTGGAAGCACACGAAATTATGGGCGCAATTGCCACAAATCTGGATATCCTGTACAAAGAGGCAAACCCTTTGTATGTGGCAGATTTGAAAGAGTATGCTCAGAAGAATACCAAGGAAAACTTCAAAAGAATCAAGGAAAGGGCACATCCTATGCCTTCTTCCAAATCCCTGTTCATTTCCTGTATGTGGAAGTGGTATAAGAAAGACCCCACCCATATTGACCTGAAAACGGTAACATTGAGCGATATTATGCTGTTGGATTCTCCAGTGCAGTCAGTCAGCAAATGCGTGGATGCCGGCTTTCTGAAGCGGGTTACGGATTACGAAACTTATACAAATTTGCTTGTGCCGTAGTGCAAAACACGCGCATGAAAAGTATGGGTGCAGGGCTGTGGTTCTGCGCCCATCTCTTATTTTTAGAGGGACTTTGCCGCTTATCTGCGTTGGCAAAACTGCGTATTTGCTTTTTTCTCTTGACAAACGCCCTAAATCTGAAAGACGATGAAACATATGGCAATAATAGTTAAAAAGTTTGGCGGTACCTCGGTGGGTAGCACCGATTTAATCCGTAATATCGCACATAAGATAGCTGCAGAATATCGTGCTGGAGATGCGCTGGTGTTGGTGGTATCTGCGATGGCAAAGACCACAGACAGGCTTAGTGGTTTGGCTTATGATATTTCCCAGCATCCCTCCCGCAGGGAGATGGATATGCTGCTAACCGCTGGCGAACGCATCAGTATGAGCCTCCTCTCCCTTGCTCTGATAGAGGAAGGGGTTGCTTGCATTTCCTTCACCGGCAGCCAAAGCGGCATTATCACCGACGATAAGCATGGCAATGCGAGCATCCTGAAGGTGAATGCTTTCCGTATCCACGAAGAACTTGCCAAAGGGAAAGTAGTGATTGTGGCGGGCTTTCAGGGGGTTAGTGCGGCAAAGGAAATTACCACCTTGGGACGTGGCGGTTCAGATACCAGCGCAGTAGCTTTGGCTTGTTATTTAGAAGCTGATAAATGCGAGATATATACAGATGTGGATGGGGTATATACTGCCGATCCGCGTATTGTGAAACACCCCAAGCTGTTAAGAGAAGTTTCATCTGAACTGATGCTAAGCCTCTGCTATAATGGCAGCAAGGTTCTGCATCCGCGGGCGGTGGAATTTGCCTGTAAATATGGTGTGCAAGTGGAAGTGAAATCGTCCTTTACCTTTGCGCCGGGATCGCTGATGACCTCCGAAAAGAATAGTTTATACAAGGATAAAAAAATGGAAGAACGCATTGTAACCGCTATAGCACACAAAGATAAGCTGCTGTGCTATCGCTTGCCCTATACCGATGGTGTGCAGAGCTTGCTGAAAGGCTGGCAGCATGAGGTTTATAAATACGCACTTGATAAAGGTGTTTTGGAGCTGTTTGTAGAGGCGAAATACGAAACTGAGATAGACTACGTGCTAAAGACAAATAGGCTGGAAAATGTAGCCAAAGAAGCTGATCTGTGCTTTGTGAATCTGATTGGTATGGGTTTGGGTTATGATGCCGCTTTCCTGGCAGAGTGTTTACAGCTTTGTGCACCTTATGGCGTACTGCGCAGTATCAATACCGAACGCAGCGTGGAACTGTTACTGCCTTCCCAGTATCTTGAAACGGCAGTAAGTGCTTTGCATAAAGCATTCATAGAGGATAAATAAGATGAAATATATCGTTACCAGTGCTCTCCCCTATGCCAATGGCAAACTTCATGTGGGGCATGTGGCGGGAGCTTACCTGCCGGCGGATATCTTTGTGCGTTACCTGCGCATGAAACAACAAGATGTAATCTATATCTGTGGCACGGATGAGCACGGCACGCCTATCTCCATTTCTGCCGATAAAGAAGGTGTTTCTCCGCAGGATGTGGTGAACCGCTATCATGCGTCCATTAAAGAAGCGTTTGATGGGGTGGGGATAGAGTTTGACAATTTCTCGGGTACTGCTCGCCCTCCGCATCACAAGCTCTCACAGGAGTTCTTTACGCAGCTTTATGAGAAAGGGAATATCCAGAGTAAGGTAACTTTGCAATTCTATTGTGAGCACGATAAACGCTATCTGCCAGATAGATATGTGGAAGGCATCTGCCCGAAATGCGGTGCCACGGGTGCAAGGGGAGATCAGTGCGATAAATGCGGACAGATATACGATACCACTACCCTGGTGGAGCCTGCCTGTAAAATCTGCGGGAATACGCCTGTAATACGCGAAACGAAGCATTGGTTCATTCACTTGGATAGCTTTAGAGAGCGGCTTAAAAACTGGCTCTCCACCAAAGATTACTGGAAAGAAAATGTGCTGAATTTTATGATGGGCTTGCTGGAACAGGGCTTGATAGAGCGTTCCATCACCCGCGACCTTAGCTGGGGAGTGCCTGTGCCTCTGCCCGATGCAGAAGGGAAAGTGCTATATGTGTGGTTTGATGCGCCCATCGGCTATATATCTTCTACCATGGAATGGGCGATAAACCAAGGGAAACCAGAACTTTGGAAAGACTATTGGCTGGATCCCGATACGCAGTTGATTCACTTTATCGGGAAAGACAACATCATTTTTCATGCCTTGATTTGGCCTGCGATGCTGATGGGACAAGATGCGGGCTACTGCCTACCGCACGATATACCTGCCAATGAATTTATGAATCTGGAAGGGGAAAAGATCTCCACTTCCAAGAATTGGGCTATCTGGGTAGATGAGTTTGTGAAAGATTTTGATGGAGAGTATCTGCGCTATTACCTGGCAGTTAACGCTCCCGAAAAGCAGGATGCGGATTTCAGCTTCAAGGGCTTTCAGGCGTGTGTGAATAGCGATTTGAATAACACGCTGGGGAATCTTGCCAACCGTGTCTTTGCCTTTGCAGCGAAGAACTATGAGGGCTTAATTACCGCCTGCAAACTGGATGAACAAAGCAAGGCTGTGATTAGCGAAACAGATGTTTTGATTAGCGAAATAGAAAGCGGTTACAAAGATTATCAGGTGAAGAAGAATACCAGGCTGGTGATGGATATTGCGCGTTTGGGTAACAAGTATTTTGATGAGCGTAAGCCCTGGAGCGTGATTAA
>JALNXT010000027.1 GCA_023230245.1 Candidatus Cloacimonadota bacterium | reverse complement strand
GCCAGCCGCAGTTCAGGCCATCGCCTTTGTTGTGCAAGGCATTGCTTTGCACAGTGCGCTTGGGGAGTAGTGTCGAATTAAGCGCCTTGATTACAGTAAAATGACTTAATGTCAGAAGCGATGGGGATCGCTCTGCCTTCACAGCGGAGCGGTCCCTATATTTGTGTCATTAAGAAAAAAGAGGATTTCACATCAAGGAGGTGCAAAGTTTTGGACACAATAAAGCAAGAGATCAGCCGCGGCGATATTTACTACGCCGATTTAAACCCCGTTGTGGGCTGTGAGCAAGGAGGCATCCGCCCCGTACTTGTCCTGCAAAACAATATCGGAAACCGCCACAGCCCCACCACCATCGTCTGTGCCATCACCGGCAGGCCGAAAAAGCCCTTGCCAACTCATACAGCTATTACCGGTGTGGGCAAATTGTCCAGGGAGTCCTTTGCACTTCTGGAGCAGATACGCACCATTGACCGGATCCGGCTTCGGGGCTTTATCGGCAGGCTGGACGAGCAGGAGATGGAAGAAATCAACCAGGCACTTTCTATCAGCGTCGGACTGAGTCCGGCGATTTTTTTATTTGGGAGGGAAACGCCATGACAAACACCCAGGTAACCGATAACCTCATGTTCGTTGCCGCCCTGCAGCAGCTCGTGCAGCTTGCGGCCGCCAAGGGCATGACGGAGTCGGAAATCGAAAAGGTCAAAAAGGACTTGGAACGCAGGCTGCGGCCCACCATTATCGCCCCTTGCTGACCCCCTGTCTTGTTTTCTGTTTGTTTTCAATGATTCAGTAGCTATGTGCAGGGAGGTGTGGTAGTGTATGTCGTTGAAAGGAGGGGAAAAAGATGTATAACCCCAATTTAGCATCGGCGGAACCGCCGAAAATCACTGTCATATCAGCAAAATCGCAAGAGATGGCAAAGCTCCGTGTGGCGGCATACGCCCGTGTGAGCAGCGACTCGGAAGACCAGCAGAACTCCTATATCGCACAGGTGGATTACTACACCAAAAACATTGCCACTCATGAGGGCTGGGAGCTGGCGGACATCTACGCTGACGAAGGAATCACCGGCCTTGTGGCAAGCAAACGGGACGATTTCAACCGCATGATACAGGACTGTCGGGACGGAAAAATCGACCGCGTCCTCGTTAAATCCATATCCCGCTTTGCGAGGAACACCAAGGAGTATATCCAGTATGTGAGGGAGCTCCTCCGGCTGGGCGTCTCCATCCACTTTGAAAAGGAAAACATTGATACCGGCAAGATGACCTCGGAGCAGATCGCCACCATCTACGGCGCCTTCTCGCAGATGGAATCCCAAAACCACTCGAACAATATGCGGATCAGCGTCCGCATCCGAATGGAAAAGGGCGATTACGTTTCACCGACAACCCCCTACGGCTATAAGCTGGAGGAACGCACCCTGGTAATCATCCCTGAGCAGGCCGAGGTGGTGCGCCGCATTTTCACCGCCTATCTGAGCGGTCAGGGCAAGGAAGATATCGCAAACGAGCTGAACCGGCTGGGCATCCCACGCACAAAAGACCGAAAGATGTGGTATTCAACCACGATAGGGTATATCCTGACCAACATCTCTTACACCGGGGATATGGTCTGGCAAAAGAGCTTCGCTACCAACGACATCCCCTTCCGGCAGGTGCGGAATAAAGGAGAGAGGCCCAAATACTTCGTGGAGAACTGCCATGAGCCGATTGTCTCCAAGGATGAATTCCAGCGGGTGCAGGCACTTCTGGAAACCCGTAGGTTGCAGATAGCGGGCACGGTTTCCTCCGCACTGCTGAAAAAGAAACTCCACTGCGGAAACTGCGGTACCCTGTTCCGAAGAAAAATCGTCAATGAAAAGGTCTACTGGGCTTGCCGGAGACATGACAGCCATAAAGACCTTTGCCCGATTTCTCAGGTACCGGAGGAACAGATTATCACGGCAATCCTCCGAATGTACCACAAGCTGAAACGGCACCGTGAGCAAATCCTGTCACCGCTCCTAAGACAGCTCACCGACCTGAGAGAAAAGGAACTCCGTTCCAATCGAAAGATTAACGACATAGATAAGGAAATAGCACAGTTAACCGAGCAGAATCTCGTTCTTGTTCGACTCAAGTCGAAGGGATACGTAGATTCTGCTCTTTATTTATCCCAAACCGGCGATATTGACTTCAAGCTGCGGGAACTGCGCCGCCTGCGCCGCCGCATCATGGAAACCACCGGCGAGGATGGGCAGATCAAGGCCACGGAAACAATGCTGGATTATCTGGAGTCCAGCCCTGAGCACTTAGGGGAGCTCACTGAGGAATTGTTTGAAACGCTGGTGGAGAACATCACCATCTCCTCGGAAACCGAGATGAACCTCACCCTATACAACGGGCTCACCCTGAAGGAAACCATAGAAAGGACGGTGCGGTAGCATGACATGGCAGAGAAAAATCCCCTTCGGCTATATGATGAGAAACGGTGAAATCCTGTGCTGCCCCACGGAGTCGGCAGCCGTCAAAGAGATTTTCAGGCTTTACTCCGAGGGGATGGCCTACAGCAAGATTGCCGATGAGATGATGCTCCGGGGCATCGCCTATCACAAGCACACCGACCAGTGGAATAAGCACATGGTCAAGCGCATCCTCGAAAATGAACGCTACCTCGGAGAAAAAGAATACCCGCCGATCATCGAATCGGAAACCTTTATGCGTGTCCAGCTTATCAGGGGAGATAAAAATACCTACACCCCATGCCCGGAGTACATCAAGCCTATCCGTGAAAAGGCGGTCTGCGGTGTGTGCGGCGGGAAGATGGCCAGGGACACAAGAGCATCCAACAAGGTTCGCTGGTACTGCCAGACGGAAGGATGTGCCAACCGCCGCTACATAGAAGACGAGGACACCCACACCGCCCTGACAGGACGGCTGAACGCACTGGCTCAGAAACCCGACCTCTTTGTCTGGCCCCTCCCACAGCAGGCTGGAGAGATGACGCTGGAGGCAGCCCGTATCCAGAATGAGGTGATCCGAGAGCTGAACAAAGCGGAGCCGGGTGTAGAATACACCAAAATGCTGATACTGGCCTGCGCCGCCGAAAAATACAGCGGACTGCCCGATTATACTCCTTATCACCAAATGCAGATACTGCGGGAGAGAATCACAGAGCGCCCGATGGACGATGAGCTCCGCAATGAAATCCTCCAAACCGCCGTACAGGAAATCCAGTTTACAGGCGGCGGCTTGGAGCTGCGGCTCATCAACGGAGAAACCCTTGAAGCGAATGGAAAGGAGATTGGACGATGCCTGCGACAGCAACAAGGAAAGTAACGCTTATCCCTGCCGATCCGATATACGCCCAAAAGGATATCCGCAAAAAAGCCCTGCGTGTGGCGCCTTACTGCCGGGTTTCCACCAACTCCGAGGAACAGCTCGACAGCTATCAGGCGCAGATTGAATACTACACGGAAAGAATCGCCGCCCAGCCCGAATGGACCATGGTGGATATGTTCGCGGACGAGGGCAAAACCGCCACCTCCACCAAAAAGCGCAAGGATTTCCTGCGGATGATCAAAGCCTGTGAAAAAGGCAAGGTGGATCTGGTCATCACCAAATCGGTATCCCGGTTCTGCCGGAATACGCTGGACGGCCTCGACTATGTCCGCAAGCTCAAGCGAATGGGCGTTGGGGTTTTCTTTGAAAAGGAGAATGTCAACACCCTCTACATGGACAATGAGATGATCCTCACTTTCATGATGAGCCAGGCTCAAGCCGAGAGCGAATCCATGAGCGGCAATATCCGCTGGGGTCACCGCAAGAACTTCAAGGACGGCAAGGTCTACTACCACTATGCGGGATTCCTCGGCTACCGCAAGGGCGAGGACGATCTGCCGGAAATTGACCCGGAGGAAGCGGAAATCGTCCGCAGGGTTTTCTCCCGATATCTGGTCGGGCACAGCGTCGCTAAAATCATCGCTGACCTTGAGGCGGACGGCATCAAAACGGTGCGGGGCAAGGAGAAATGGAATGACGGCGTCATCCGCGGCATGCTTAAAAACGAAAAATACATCGGGGACGCCCTGCTACAAAAAACCTTCATCGCTGACCTCTTCACCCGCCAGTCAAAGAAGAACAACGGAGAGCTTCCCCAATATTATGTCGAGAACTGCCATCCCGCCATCATCGACAAGCTGACCTTCCAGCGGGTGCAGGAGGAAATGGCCCGCCGTTCCAGCCTGAGAAAGGTCAGCGCAAACGCTAAAACCGAGCTTGCCAAGTACAGCGGCAAGTATGTGCTGACCGAACTTTTATCCTGCGGGAACTGCGGAAGCCCCTACCGCCGTGTCACATGGACGAGGCCGGAGGGCAAGAAAATCGTCTGGCGGTGCATCAACCGGCTGGAGAACGGCAAAAAGTTCTGCAAGGATTCCCCTACGCTGGAAGAAGGGCGAATCCACACCGCCGTGGTCTCTGCCATGAACGAAATGTTCAGCCTGAAAACCATGAAATCTCTGCTGCAGGACAGCATCCTGTCCGCCCTTTCAGGGAACAGCGGAGAAACAAGCATCGCAGCCATCGACAGCAGACTGTCGGAGCTGCGGGCACGGCAATATGAGCTCCTCCAATTCGCAGCGTCTGTGGGCGCAAACTCCACCCAATACGATGAGGACTTGAATGAAGTCAGCATGGAGTTTTCCGCACTGGTATCAAAACGCAACGAGCTGGAAAAAAACCAGCAGGGCATCGCACAGGCAGATAAACGAGCCGAGCAGATCGCCGCTGAGCTGGACAAAGTGGACACTGGAATCACCTGCTTTGACGAGCTGACGGTGCGGCAGCTCATCGGCGCCATCAAAGTGCTGGGTGAAGATAAACTGCTTATCCGTTTCAAGGATGGAACGGAAATCGAGCAGATCATGTAACGGAGGAACCGACCATGATTTATATTACAGGAGACACCCACGGTAATTTCCGCAGATTTGAAAAGGAATACTTTCCCGCAGGGTAGAGCCTGTGCCGGGATGACTATATTATTGTCTGCGGCGATTTTGGGATATGGGATGAAACACCCCAATCGAACCGGGATCTGGACTGGCTGAACAATCAGCCGTTCACCACGCTGTTTATAGACGGCAACCACGAAAACTTTGACCTGCTGAACCGTTTTCCGACCATGAAATGGAAGGGCGGCGATGTCTATCAGGTGCGGGAGCATATCCTGCACTTGATGCGCGGGCAGGTCTTTGAGATCGGCGGGATGACCTTTTTTACAATGGGCGGCGCTGTCTCCCACGATATCAGCGCAGGCATACTAAAGACGGACGATCCCGACTTCCTGTATCGCAAGCAGGTACTGGACAGACACAAAGCGCTGTACCGTATCAACCATATTTCATGGTGGAAAGAGGAACTGCCCTGCGATGAGGAATACGAAACGGCCCTGAAGAATCTGGAGAACGCCGGCTGGCATGTGGACTGCATCCTGACCCACTGCGCTCCCGACAGCATTGCGGCACAGGTATGCCATCCCTACAAGCCGGACCGTCTGACCGGCTTCTTGGAAACGGTCAAACGCCGGTGCAGCTTCGACTATTGGTTTTTCGGGCACCACCATGACAACCGCACTATTGAGGGACGATTCATTCTGCAATGGGAGCAGATGGTGGAAATACAATGAGGAAACATATGGAGGAAAAGAGTATGACGCCGAGAGAGGCGATTGCCAAGACTGAAAGCCTCTGGTACGAGGGGAAATCCCCACAGGAAATTGTGGAGTTTCAATTATATGAAGATCGGCTTTGCATGCCTCTGGAGCTTTATCAGGAAGCGGTGGAGAAAGTGCTGGGCCGACCCGTGTTCACCCATGAATACAAAGAGCCTGAAAAGCTGATAGCCGAATATGAGGCTATCAAGGCTGCGGACGGCAGCCAATCAAAACAGGGCCATGAGATGGCCTGATAGGAGGAATCGTGATGTTTATGGACCACAAGCAGGTACAACGTATCAAGGAGCAATACCCGCAGGGAACCCGCATCCGTTTGATTGGAATGGATGACCCCTATGCCCCCATTCTGCCCGGTACGGAGGGAACGGTGAATGTTGTGGATGACATTGGAACGCTTCACTGTACATTTGACAATGGGCGCACTCTCGGCGTCATTCCAGGCGAGGACAGCTTTTCCGTGATCTCGCGCCCGGAACAAACCGAACTGCAGGAAAGTGAATCCGAGCAGTTCGGCATGAAAATGGAATGAGGGTGAAATAGAATGGAAGAAAAAGATTTGCGGGCGGTCTATATAGACCGCCTGAACGCTATGCTTCCGACAGTGGAGTTCGCAAAGCTGGACCACTCCTGCAATTCGGATGATTTCAGCTATGCCAAAGAGATACTGAAACGGATGCATGACCTTTGCATTGACGTATACGGCACGGAATATTTCGACGACTACACCTATGAAATCGTTGATCTTCCCGCTGTCATTCGAGGCCGCAGCACCGGCCATATCGGGTTGGGCATCGTAACCCTTGATCTGGAGTCCTCCGGCGAGCATTGGGGAACCTTCTTTTTGACGCCCAAGGGCGTCATTGAACAAGGAGGCGAACATATCTCGGCCGCAGAGTCCAAGTACCTGTCAACCGTATATATTCCTTACGAATACTGGTACACCGTCCCTGTCGAGGGGGATATTCATGTGGATTTCGACAATGTCCCGTGGAGGGTGCAGGATCTTCTGAACCATTGCTCTCCGGAACAGCCGGAAATGGAAAAGGACGGCCAGCAGGCGGATGATCCCAATTCAAATCAGCAAAACGGTCCGGCTATGAATTAGTCCCGCATTACTCCCACTTATAACTTTTCAAACTACAGGAAACGAATGGAGGAACGATATGAAGCATATTACAACAGACGAACTCCGTACCATGACAGACCGTGAGGGGCTTGTTATCCAGGGCTGTGGCGGTGACCTCTCGGAATGGGTAAAGGGCATCAATGAACTGCTGACTCAGGAGGGCATCCTGCAAAACGGCGATACGTTCAAAGATGTTTCCGTCTTTGAGCATAACGGCTGTACCAATCTGCTGTTGTCAATGGAAAATATGGATCTGGACATAGGAAAGCTCGCCATGTGGCGGCTGCAGAGCCATGCAACCTTTGGCGGCACCTGGCTGAGTGATTATCTCCCCAACCGGCTGGGTGTCGATATGAACGGGCCGCCTGTTCAAAAGGAAAAACCCGATTGCGCCCTCATCGGGCAGGACGGCAATATTTTCAATCTGATGGGCATCGCCACCCGAACATTGAAGGAAAACGGACTTGGGGATCAGGCAAAAGAAATGCGGGAGCGGATCACCGCCAGCGGCAGCTATGACAACGCGCTTTGCATCATCGGAGAATATGTCAACATCACCTTTGTCGAAGATGCCCAGGAGCAGGACTGCGGCTTTGAAATGGAGCAAAGCTACTGATACCCTCTTAAAATATCACCGGCAGAGCTGATTCTGTCGGGTACATAAAAACAGGCTTACAACGAGCCGGAAAGGAGAAGCCCATGAAATCACTGAAAAATGATAGTCCCCTCTATATGGAACAGATCGCATCTGCCATAATCGCTTGCTACGAAAGCTATGACAAGCCATCCAACCAATCTCTGATGGAGCTTTATACCCTGATCGGCCGATGCATCTGCCGCCAGGGGGAAAAAGCCTTTGTCGCTCACTTGGCCGAAACCCTCGCCATCCGGTTCCCATTGCTGAAAGGCTTCTCCCTTCGCAATCTCCGCAGGATGCGTGACTTTTACCGCACCTACGCAAACGAACCGGCTCTCATGGAAAAAGCGCAGTCTCTGAGCTGGACGCAAAACGCCGTTATACTGGAGTGCTGCGAAAGCGATGAGCAGCGCTCTTTTTATATTGACCTTGCGGCAGCACAGAATCTTTCCAAGCTGGCCCTCATGAAAGCCATTCAGGAAAATGCCTTTGATATTTTATATAATGAAGAAAGTCCTGCTGAAAACACTGAACCCGATATTACCCCTGTAAGCGATATATCGTCCAATACGGGCGTAGACACTACAGCAACCGTTGAAACGGCGTGTGCGCCGTTTGTGCCAGCGTGTGAACCGCTCCGCCAAGGAGTTGATATGCCCAGCAGAACGGGCAGCTTATCTACCGCGGTCTCCCCATGGAGAGGGTGCAACCGGCAGGCTAAACGCAAAGCAGATGACGATCCGCCTCCGCTCAGTTTCATCAATCACCATTCACCTGATCCTTCACCTCGTGTATTGTGGTTTGAGAAGCTGAAACCACCGCAAAACTTTCCGCCCGGTATGCGACCTCGAATGGAAAATCTCTGGGAGCTTTTTATAAGCGCAATAAAACAAAACACCCCCGCCGAATTGACGAGGGCAGTTTTGCGCCGGAACAACTTGTGTCTTTGCACATTATTATAATCCGCAGAGCCAGGATCGAGGCTCACCGAATACAAAGCGCCTCTCTGCATTCGACACCACAAGCATATATAGTTTGCAAAAAAATGTCAACAGGTTCTCCTTCGGCATAACTGCTGAACAACTACCAATAATTTTGGATAAGGCCGTGAGTTGCTTATATTAGATTTTCCTGATATAATATTAAAAGTCTTTATTAGGGTCTACAGTTTTATCCTCAGAGGTAAAACTGCTGCTTGATTTTTTAACGGATCGCCATTTTTTACGGGGGGTTCGAGAAATTTTTTTTCCACGGTTTTCACATAATGAATATTTAACTCCAAAGTTAAAACTTTGGAGTTTTTATTTATACTTATTTAACAAAACCCGGACTGACTCCATCAAAAGATAGCATCAGCCCGGGTTTATAAATTTTCTTAAGCAAGTTAAGTACCTGATATCATTTAATAAGCAATAACTCTCTCGGTTTCTTTTAGGTATTTAAGGTATTCTTCCTTGGACATAACTGGTCTAAAGTCCGACTTAATGCGATTTGCTTCTTTCGCACCATTATATAGCAGGTCAACGATGGTACAAGCCATTATTTTAACTGGTGTTATATAGGCATCTTCTTCATTGATTATACGGTAATCTCTTGAATGCAGTCCACCTTCAATACCGGAGGTTATTCCGTGAAGTACCGGCATAAATAATGACAGGTCACCCATATCAAATGAAGCAGTAGAATTTAAAAAGGGTAAAATCTCCTGGGGTTTATAAAACAGCTTAGCATTGTTCTCGAATATTTGGGCCATGTTTTTGTCGGAGTTCAATGGCATTTGACCGGGACTGTCAGAAATTTTAGCATGTCCGCCCATTGCAATTGCTGCACCTTCTACACACCGGTTAATTTTATTATTTGCATCCTTAAGTGCAGGAAGATTCATGGCACGTACACAGGTCTCCATACGAACATCACTAGGAACGACATTTACAATATCTCCGCCCTTGGTAATAATTTGGTGAAGACGAACATTATCGGAATCTTTGAATGTTTCCCTCTGAATGTTCATACTGTTAATTGCAATTGATGCCATATTTAGTGCGTTGATTCCATCCCATGGGGCACCACCTGCATGGGCTTCTTTTCCAATGAAATCGATTCTTTTACCGATAAATCCTGTTCCGCTGTTAATAGGGGCAACCTTGTAACCATTTGCTGCAATGGGAAAATTATGCACCATCATACACATGTCTACATCATCAAAGGCTCCTCGATAGGTAAGTTCTGCCTTTCCACTGTAATAGTGAATCTCACCCTTGTTTTTTAAATCTTCACGAAAATCCAACTGTATATACTCCTCGGCAGGTACTGCCATAAAATC
>JALNXT010000026.1 GCA_023230245.1 Candidatus Cloacimonadota bacterium | reverse complement strand
GGGACGTAAAGAGATTATAGAGCTGCTGCGTCAGCGTAGCCGTCCCTATCTTTTCTCCAATACTCTTGCACCGGCGATTGTGGGAGCCACCTTGAAGGTTATCGAAATGCTAAGCAATTCTAACGAACTTCGCGACAAGGTTTGGGAAAACGCCCTCTATTTCCGCAAAGAGATGATTGCTGCTGGGTTTGACATTGTTCCTGGCAACACCGCGATAGTTCCCGTGATGCTTTACAACGAGCCGCTTGCCGTGAAAATGGCGAATATGCTGCTGGATGAAGGCGTCTATGTAATCGGTTTTGTATATCCTGTCGTTCCCAAGGGTAAGGCTCGCATCCGCGTTCAGCTTTCCGCTGCACACAGTCGTGCTGATCTCGATAGAACGATTGCTGCCTTCATCAAGGTAGGAAAAGAATTGAAGCTTATTTAAGCATGAAAGCTGCATTTGGGGTGATATACCTTGTTCCGGTTCCTATTGGAAACTTGGGTGATATCACCCTGCGTGCGCTGGAAATACTAAAAGCTGCCGATCTAATTGCCTGCGAGGATACGCGAAAGACAGCTTTTCTGCTTAGTCATTACGAAATCCCTATCCCGAAGCTGATCAGCTTTCACAAGTTTAACGAGCGTCAGCGGGAAGAAACGCTGTTTGAGCATATAGAAACGGGGCATGATCTGGTGGTAGTTTCTGATGCTGGCTCTCCGGGGATAAGTGATCCATCGGAAAAGCTTGTGCAGATGGCAATTGAGCGCGGGATAAAGATCTTCGCTCTTCCCGGAGCAAGCGCCCTAATTCCTGCTATTACCACCACTGGCATGAACGCACAACAGTTTCAATTCCTTGGGTTTCTGCCCTCTGAACCTGCTAAAAGAAAGCGCAAACTAAAAGAAATATCCCTGTATCCCTTCCCAAGCGTGATCTACGAATCTCCACATCGTTTGTTAACCTGCCTAAATGAGCTTCTGGAGTATTGTGGGAATCGCAGAATAGCCATTAGCAGGGAGATTTCCAAGCTACACGAAGAGCATGTATATGGCACTTTGGAAGATATTATCAATGATGAAGAACTCACTTTGAAGGGCGAGTTTGCCATAGTTATTCAAGGCAGTCCAGAGGAAGAATCAAGCCCCGAGTTTAGCCAGTTGGATATAGACTTTCATATCGCCAAATGCCTAAAAGCAGGCATGGGCACCAGAGAAAGTAGTATGGAAATAGCCAGTATCTTTAGCTTAACTAAAAGCGCAGCCTACAATACAGTTATTGCCTATCTCAAGAGGCTTAGTAGCTAGTGAAACCCTTTTTATTGTTCGATTTCGATGGCACTATCGCAGATTCTATCCATATCGGTTGGAAGATTGCCAATATCCTTGCGCCAGAGTTTGGGCATAAAGAGTTTAGCCAGGTAGATTTTGAGCTGTTTAGATCGCAGCAAATACATAAGATATTCAAAGCCTTGCACATCCCTATCTACAAAATCCCCAAAGCAATTAGCATGGCTTTGGCGGAATACCGTCATCTGGTGCACGAATTAGAGCCTTGCGAAGGCATTGTCCCCATGCTGAATACCTTGTCTGAGATGCATATCCCGATGGCATTACTTAGCTCCAATACTAGGGAAAACTTATCGCTCTTCTTACAGAGATTACAGATAAATGCCTTCGATTGGGTGGAAGGGACAGCGGGTATCCTTAAAAAGCAACACCGTATAAAAATGCAAATTAAAAAGCACCGTCTAAACCCCAAAGACATTATCTACATCGGGGATGAAACCAGGGATATCGACGCAGCCAAGAAATGCGGGATAAAAGTTATTGCCGTCACTTGGGGTTTTCATACAGCCGCATTGCTAAGTAGCCACCATCCTGATTACTTGGTTAATAAACCAGATGAAATCGTTGAAATAGTATCACAGCTAATTTAGCATTACGTCAAGCTTGAATTAACTCTTCGTGAGCAATGTAGAGCAGGATTCCAATCCTGCTAAGCACTATCTTCAGCAGGATTGGAATCCTACTCTACTTCATTCTGCTGTTGCTAAACACTATCTTCAGCAGGATAGGAATCCTACTCTACCGCATTCTGCTGATGCTAAACACTAAATGACCGGTAAGGTTTATTGTTTCTTTTTTCAACACAGAGGAAAAGCAGAGAAAAGATAAGTTCACAAAGAGTAAAAGAGTAAAAGAGAGAAGGACATAGCGGGAAAAAAGCTGTGGAATTCTCGGTGTATTCAGTGTTCTCGATGATAAAATAGATCAGTGTAAATCATGTCGATCTATTTATCAGTGTTCTATTATTGTTCTATTCCTTCATGCCTTTTAGCTCATATATCTTAACGGGTTTGGTCTTTCCCTTCACGGTTACCGAATCCAGGTAATTCACATCCACCAAGTCTTGTACTTTTTCCAGGGTAAACTCGCTGATGATAATCTTCTTTTCGGTGTTGTATTCCTTGTTGATACCTTCCAGGCGAGCTCCCAGATTTATGGTATCGCCGATAGCCGTGTAATCGAATATCTGCTGCGAGCCAAGATTCCCCACAACGGCGGTTCCGGTGTTAATGCCGATGCCAATGTCGAAGGGTTGGCGTCCTTCAAGTTTCCATTGTTCTTGTAGTTCTGTGAGGCGTACTCTCATTTGCAGAGCTACCTTGCAAGCGTTCAGAGCATGATTTGGCAAGGGGATAGGAGTTCCGAACAGAGCCATCACTTCATCACCCACAAACTTATCTAGGATCCCTTGATTCAAAATGATGATATTCACCATTTCCGTTAAGTACTCGTGCAGAATGTTCACGGTTTCTTCTGGAGTGTGAGATTCTGAATATGTGGTGAACGAACGGATATCAGAAAAGAGGACGGTAAGCTCTTGCAGCGAACCGCCATATTGCAGGTTCTTGGGGTTTTTAAGCAACTGATTCACCAGTTCGGGAGCCATGTACTGCTGAAATGCACTGCGGATAAAACGCTTTTCTTTCATCGTTTCCAAGTAGTGGCTCAAAATGCTGGCAACATAGATGATAAGGAGCACCACTGCGGCCTGAACTATGGGCAGGATAAGCCCTCTTTGGGTGAAGATAAAATAGGCGAGCGCATACTGGGCTACGATCAGCAATATCACTGCGATTGCCGACAACTGGGGCTTAAGCTTTTTGAAGGCAAGCCAAAGCAGCATCATCAGCAGCAGCTCGATAACTAAGTAGAGAATAGGGTTTACCATACCAAGGTATTTTCCAGTTAATACCATCTCGATGAAATTGGCGTGGATTTCCACTCCCGGTGTCCAATCACCGCCGAAAGGAGTGGGGAACTTGTCGTGAAGCTCATCTATGGTGGCTCCAACTAAGACTATTTTGTCTTTTAGCTCGCCGGAGGCAAGAATATCGTAAAACTCATCCAATTCCATGCCTTGATACCCGGGCATGGCGACAGTGGAATCGTCCAAAATGCTGGAATATGAATACTGTTTAAAGGTTCCGGCAGGCCCATGGTAGTTTATCAGAGATTTATTGTGGGATATTAAGGGGATGCTTTTGTCGGCAACTTTTAGTGAAGTTGAAGACAGATTTATGCCTTTCTCCCAGTCAGGCTGATACACCCGAAGATTTGCCAAGGATGCCACTCCGATACTATAAACGGGAGCTTGATCAAAGGGTTCATAACAGGTGTATTTACGGATAAAGCCATCTGCATCGGCATTCATATTCACGATACCCCAAGATAAACCTTGGTCAGTTATCGCTGAAATGGGAGTAAGCTTCTGGCTAGGTTCTCCCGCTTGCTTGGCTTGTAGTATCTTTCCTGAAAATATCACGTTGTTATACGTTAAGGCAGCATCAGCAAGGGCATTGTCGCTTTCAGGGGTGGAGTTCTCAGTAAACTCAACATCAAATATAATCTGGCGTACTCCAGCTTTGTTTAGGTTTTCAATCAGCTTGGCATGATAATCCCGCGGAAAAGGCCATGATTCATTTAAGGCACTGAAGCTGGCATCGTCGATGGCGATAATGGCAATTTGGTCGGAAACGGGTTGCAATCCTCTAAACTGAAACAGACTATCCTGAGCTTTGTATTCCAGAGAATTGAAAAAGGGGAACAAGAACATCAGCTTTACCAACACTAAAACTGCCAGGGGATAAAGAAAGAACTTGAAGCGTTTCATATTGCCTCTCTGATCAAGCATGGGGTGGCAAACTCCGCTTTGCCACAGTATCTGGAGATTGCTTCGAAGACAGTTTCGCTGTCTGACGCCAATTCGGAGATTGGCAGCCCGTCCGATTTATCAATGCAAACCGGACGGGCTGATGGATTTAACAATATTAGGGGTTATTTAGAATCTCTGTGTTAGCAGCACACGCCAGGTTGTGGTGCCGTAATCCTTGGCATTAGGTATGTCGCTACTATAGTTTTGGAAGCCCAAATTTGTGCTTATCATCATATCTCGCATGGGATAAGCTT
Source organism: Candidatus Cloacimonadota bacterium (assembly GCA_023230245.1). Classification (GTDB taxonomy): domain Bacteria; phylum Cloacimonadota; class Cloacimonadia; order Cloacimonadales; family Cloacimonadaceae; genus Cloacimonas. The sequence goes on along the minus strand of JALNXT010000026.1, from coordinate 5,510 downwards.
CCACACCGAGAGTGATATAACCATATTTTTGATCACCTTGAGTACTATTATAGCTAACTAAACGATAATTGGCGAAGGGTTTAATCCGATTTTCCCAGAGGCTATATCCTGCGCCAAAGAAGAGGTTTTGGTTATCATTAACTTCAGTTGTGGGTGTAAGTAACGTCGGTTTCTTTTTCTGCTTGCCCAAAGACATGGAGAATTGAGTGGTAAGCGGAATTGCGGTGTATTTGTTAGATAGCGTTAGGTTAATTCCGTTGCTCTCGTTATCCGTTTGGTAATCACTGTCAAGCTGAGAATCGTCATAGCCCATACGGTAACTGATATCAAGCTGAGATGGCACATAGGGTATCTGACTGAAGTTGTAACCCATGCCAAAGCTAATACTATTGGAATTACGCAGATAATGTTGGAAAGGATTGGCAGAGGTTATCTCCGGGTTGATTTTATTCTCGCCAGTATTGTTAAAGTATGCGGCTTTGAAGTATGGATAGCGGGGTATCCGTAGCATGGATTGTACAAACCAAGAGTTGTAAGTATTGGTTTCGCTCTTAAAGCCCATGAGGTTATCCGCAGTTAGATTGTAACCCCCAGAGAAAACCCAATAACGTGCGATGTTTAATTGGTCTGTAATCGCTAAGGTTTTGCTGTCCTGCAGTTGATACGAAGCACCCAATGCATTGAAGGCCGATCCAGTTTCTGCATACTGAATGTTTAACAGGTTGTTTGCTATCAACATACGGTAATACGCGAGCCAAGCTAGGTTGGCGCGGCCAGGCAGTAAAGGCTCCAGGTTCTTATTGATAACGAAGATATTGCCATAATCTTGGGGGTCGAGAGGGAAGTTCTCGGATCCGGTGATATCGGAGATTGTTTCTTTATCAATAGGGCCGGGGATAGTGTTTTTATTTAACATCGATCCGGCTATTTCGGCACCAATAACGATGTTATGTTTGGGCATATTCAGCTTGATATCATAGCTGATCACTGCGTTGTCTTTTGCCAAAGTGCTATAAGCTGTAGTAACTGTGTCAGCACCGGCGGGGGTGTAGGTAACTTTGTAGTAAAGGCTGTCCAGGGAACTCACTATGTCACGGTGACGTGATGCAGATAAACCCATGGAAAAGCCACTTTCACTACCTAGAGTAAACTTGGCTGCAATTGCCTCTTGGGCGAAAGTACCGGATTTCAGAGGTCTTCCGCTGTCATTTGTGATAAGCGCATCATTGGTTGTTGCTCGCATGCTTTGCCCATGTGCCCAAGTGATAGAACCAGCTCTTCCGTAAAAACGGGCATATAAGCCTCTGATGTTCTTATTGTAGAGGGTGAATTGGCTTAAAGAAGGTGAGTAATCGCCCGCGAAGATATCGAGCATTGGAACTTGCACGCCAAACGTATAACGGTTTACGGGTTGTTGGTTTGTCTTTTCCAAGGATGATACATAGAGATTGGTTTGCAAGTTTAGCTTACCGTAGGTTCCGTAAACATCTGCCCAGGAAGCAGCATCGTTATTGCTGGCTCCGGGGGCAACATTCTCATCGGAGTAACTATATACGTTGGAAGCGAAGTTTGCACTTCCACGGACGGTGAAGGGGGTTGCTCTTTTGTATTGTCCGGGAATAACTTCGGTAAGCCAGATGTTGGAATGTATCTGCTTGGAACCAAGCTTGGCCTTAATAACTGCTTTCTTTATGCCAGGGGTGGGGTTGTCTTCACGATACATGATGGTGGGGGCAGATATCTGTGCGGCATAGGTAACATCTCTTCCGCCTACCCAAACCTCGATGCTAGCGGGATCGATATCTTCTTCTAAAGCAAAGAATGACACAGCGAGAAGATAACCCTCATCTGCGGAAACAGTTTCTTCTTCTGTCAACAGCACAAAACCATCAGATAATGTACCTTCTAAGGCCTTCGGGATTAAGGTGTATTTGGGGGTGATTCCATCTAGAGGAGGGAAGTATTCAAGAGAACCATCGCTAAGCTGGATTTCGAAATAGTACTCCATTTCAATATCTGCAAAGTATTTAGCAGGAATGGTCGCCCAGTAATATACCGAACCAGGGCTTTCTAGAGTGGCAAGCTCAAACATCCAAGGAATCTCCCCTTTATTGCGGAAGAATACTTTCATACCGGAGATATCAGCTTGTCCATCTACAACTTCCGCCATCAGCTTCACATCTTCGCCAAAACCATAGCTTAGCGGGGAAGCATGCTGGATGGAAACAGCAAAGACAAACACTGTAAAGAGGCTTAACAGCAAGAGTATTAATAGCTTTTTCATTATTTACCTCATTAGTACTTAATTTCAATATACTTTGTTTTTCCGGCTGCATCAACAACCGGGATGCGGATGATTTTAGGTTCATTAGATTGAGAGGATTCAATCTCCGCTTGTTCGATCGCGGAAGTGTCTTCAGGACTGCTGTCACGGATTTCATATTTACCGGTGCCATCAATTACCGCAGTTTTACCAGCTGCGACTGACTTCACATCCTCACCATCTAATATCTTCAATTCAACAACTCCATCTGTAACGATAAACAAGGATTGACCGTCATCTGTAATCTTGGTAAGGAATCCCGTTCCTTTCACCGATGCCACGGTAGTTGGGGTCTGAACCATGAAAGCACCCGTTTTCGGTTTTACGTCCGTAAAGATGCTTCCCTTGTTTACCACAACTTTCTTGCTAAGAGTTTTACCGCTGCGGTTTGCAGTGATGGTAACCACTGAATTTGAAAAGACCTTAATCGTTGAAGAACCGTCAATATACTTATATGCGGCGAAGGATTCTCCTCCGGTGCGAAGTTGATCGTTGTTCTTAAGCAGGTCACCAGTTTTGAATTTTATTGCCTTAGCGTCTCTGGATAAATCGACCTTGCCTTTGGATGCAGAAAGCAGAGCCACGGAATCGGCTGCTACTAAGAAAATAGCTATGCTCGCGAGGATAAGTGTTACAATTATGCGTTTCATTAGATACCTCCTCAGTCCTTGATCTGAACTTCAATTTCTTTGCCAACCAGTCCGGATAGCAAATCCAAGGCATCTTGTCCAGTATAAGTTCTGCCTTCATAGATTACTGTGCCCACGGGTGTGTATCCTTGAGTAAGTAAATTACGCAAGATATCACTGTCTAGGAAATTTAGCTGTGCTTGCATATCTGCTACAGTCTGTGATTCGTTATCAGATTCATTTACAAACTTGAACACGTACCAGTTACTCTTCGACACTGTCGGAGTGGTTTGGCTTCGGTTATGGGTAAACTCATTTACAAGCTGAGTGCTAATCTGCCAAGCATAGTAATTGCCGGGATTAAAGGGCAGAAATTCTGCAAAGCCACTGTTAACATCAGTATTAGTATGGAAGATGTTCCCAGTGTTTCCTACAGAAGAAGGGTTAGGCGGATTGTTTGGGGGGTATTCCCTGATGGTAATAGTATTCTTGTTAGCGGCAAATCCTGTCGAAACACTATTCCAGAAAAAACTTACAGGTCGTTCGCTAATCTGCGGTGGGGTTTGACCTATGGCTACACCCGGTGACTGAAGGTTAATTGCGCCGGCATTACGTATTTTAATGGTGAATACAGCGGGGATATTTGGCTCAGTCCAATTTCCTGATGCATATTCCTGAACCTTAACTCTCAGCTCCAGATTACCATCAGGGAAATAGCCCGCCAAAACTGCATCTTTTAGTAGAGGGTTAGAGTTAATAACATCTTCCACTGATATATCACCACCCACAGTCATGAATCTTGAATCTCCTTGATTAGATATGAGTTGGCGGTTGTTAAGTTGAGCTACATTTCCTGGAAACGAAGCACCAGGGACAGATTCAAAATTTATATCCACAAGCTGGTTGCCATTCCAATATACGCTAACCATAAGTTCTATTCGGGTAGTTATATCATTAATAGTTAGCGTGGTTAACATAGGTTGTGAGAGCGGTTCATTGGGATCGAAGCTAATGGTATTCATGGTGTTTAATTCAACGCTTGAGGGGCTAAAATAACACGATACTCCTACAGCTTTCCCTGTAAAGGATAGTAGTAATAGGAGGAGGAAAATTGAGTAATAGTTTTTCATGGTTTACCTCCCTGCATTTCGCAGGCTTATATCAATTATGGTTTGAAGCAGTTTGCCAAAGGGCATACCTGCTGCCTTTGCTGCCATAGGAGTGAGGCTTAGGGGCGTCATCCCTGGCAACGTGTTCACTTCTAAAAAGTATGCTTTTGCATCATCATAGCGAAAATCAATCCTGGCATATCCAGATAGCTTCATCGCCTTCCAGATACGCACAGCATATAGCTGCAGGAGCATAGCTACAGATTCTTCTAGTTCTGCAGGAGCAAAGTATTCGGTATTGCCTTTGGTGTATTTATTTTTGTAATCGTACCATCCGTTCACAGGCCTAATTTCTACAACTGGCAAGGCTTTCCCATCAATAACGGTAACGGTTAGCTCACGTCCCGGGATATATTCTTCCAGCAGGATGGTAGAGGAATATTTGAGTGCATCTTGAACGGCTGGTTTGAGATCTTCCAAGCTATCCACTTTGTTAATGCCTACAGATGAGCCAGAGTCGTTAGGTTTAACAATGATGGGTAAGCCAAGCTGTGCGCCGAAAGTGGCGTAGTCTTCCGGATCTTGGTAATCTTCCAGCATGTCACCTCTCATCAGGATATGGCGGGGGATGGGGACGCCTTCTTGGGCTACAACGAGTTTAGTGATATATTTATCCATAGTTAAACAGCAAGCTTTGGCATCTGAACCGGTAAACACAAAGTCTGCCAAAGCAAGTGCTGCCTGCAGTTCTCCATTTTCACCGCTGCCTCCATGCAATCCGTTAAACACAAGCATAGGCGCGATTTTGCTCAGCTCCGCAAGGAAAGCTGAAAAGCTGGGGAAACTTGAGTGATCCAGCTCCACTGCATCATATCCTAAGTTGCGCAACTGAGCTGCAATTTCAGCTCCACTGACAAGCGAGATTTCCCGTTCAGGAGAATTGCCGCCTTTTAATACAACAATACTATTCATATTACCTCAATAAAAACCAGGTTCGATGGGCATATACTATACACTAAACATAAGTTATCTCAATTTCCACTTCAAAGCAAGGAAGTTTATGTATGGATTTGGTAAAACACTTTAAGTTTCAAACCCATCGCTGCTTTGAATCTGGCTACATCCGCCACGTTAGCCCCACAGAAATCAAGCTCGGCAAGTTCGGGCTTCAAGATGTTGATCAGGGCATGGGTGTGCAAGCTGCTTGCGCCTTTACTTAAAGCCTCTTGGTCTGTTGCTCTTAACACGCTATAGGCAATATTCCCTTTATTGTAAAGCAGAACATTGCTGCTAACAATACGATTGTCGAGGTATAGGTTGAATTGACGCAATAATCCTGCTTCATGCAAGCTTAGATAAAAATCCTCTAAAGCATGGTAGCTAACCCCAGATTCCAGATTCTTTCTTCCGTTCATGGCTTTAATTAGCTTCAGCAAAGCGGGAAGGTTT
>JALNXT010000025.1 GCA_023230245.1 Candidatus Cloacimonadota bacterium | reverse complement strand
TGTTCAGCTCGCCATCGGAACCGTTTCGGATAAGCAAGAACGAAGCAGACAAGATGAATAAGTTTTAGTTAATAGATGGAGATAGAACATGAAAAAGAGCCTTTTGATGACTCTGTTAGTGCTTATGGAGATTGCGGGTTTATATGCCGTAGAGCCTGCTTTCGTAAACAATCCAGCAATTTCGCCGGATGGAACCCAAATCTGTTTTTGTTATGATACCGATCTTTGGGTAATGCCCTTTAAGGGCGGTGTGCCAAGACGCTTAACAAAAACAGCGAGCGACGAATGGAACCCGCAATGGAGCCCTGACGGCAGTATGATTGCTTTTTCAGCCAACCGTGAAGGCAGCAGCTACGTTTACATTATGTCCGCCGAAGGTGGGGAAGCAAGGGTTGTAACTCGTGAAAGCATGGGCGTGTCCGATTGGTTTAACGATTCCAAATATCTCTTATGCACCAAGCATAGCCTGCGTTGGGGCAGATCCTTTTACAAAGTCCCGCTTGATGGCTCCCGTCCGGAACTGATCGCCGAAATTGGCAATAGCTACGCTTCTCTATCACCGGATAATACTCAAATCGTGTTTCAACAAGGCGGCTATCCGGATCGTGAAGCATATCGCGGCTCTGCCAATGGCGAATTATGGCTGCTGGATATCGCTTCCAAGAAATATACCAACCTTAGCAATACAGACTACTCGGAGCTTTACCCTCGCTACTCTCACTATAGCAATTCACTATTCTATTGCGGAGCTAAAGACGAGCAACTGCAACTGATGCGCGTGGACAAAATGAACTTCAAAAAGCCTGTTATATTGTCCAAATTAGGTAAATTCAGTGCCAGGGATATCACCGTTGCAAGGACAAATGACCGGGTTGTATTTACAGTCTTCGATGCGCTTTATACTTATGATCCCACCAAAATAGGCGGGAATCCGGTAACCAAACTTAAGATTGATCTGGCGTCCGACGACTGGCAGGATACCATTGTGCGCAGTAAGATGAAGAACGAATTTGATATGTATGCGGTTTCTCCTGACGAGCTGCTGCTAGGCTTTAACTACAAATACGACAGCTTTTTAATGCCCCGCAAAGGCGGAGAAGCAAAGCAATTTACCTTCGATCACAATGCTGCCAATTCTATGCAGTTTTTGGATAAACGCAAGCTGATCATCAGCAAACTGGATGCCGGCAAAAACAAACTGTTCAGCGTTGATGTAGATTCTCTGCAAACCACCGTGAAACCTATAGCTTGGTTTGGCGCGGATAGCCTTAGCGTGGAAGATGTTTATATGAACGGTGAAGGCAGATGGACAATCATGTATGCAGATCATGAGCGCGGCAGGAAGGTCGCTGTGGCGGATTCTGGCTTTGTTAATATTCGCCCTCTTGATACACCTTGGGCGGTAAATACCGGCTTCGTCCTAAACAAAGCTGGTACTTATGCGGTTTACGGAACGGTTAGAGACGATGATTATATACGTGAATTGTATCTGCTGGACATGAAAACGGGGGAAAACCGCAGGTTGCTTGCCGATGATGCGTGGATTAGTTCCTTGAGCTGGACACACGACAACAAATCCATCCTTTTAAGCCGGAATAGCTCCATATACCGCTTGGACTTGGTGCCAAGAGACGAGTTTGAATACGAAAAAGATAACTGGAAAGAGGTGTTTGCCCCTGCCAAAGAAAAGCCGGATACCACAAAAGCAGAGATAAAAGATGATGATAACGAAGATTTTACTCTGGATATCGTGGCAGAGGAAGTGAAGCCTGAAGCTATCCCCACACAGCTTCATATCGTGTGGGAAGGCTTGGATAAACGTTACTATCCCGTGATCCCTACTACAGATGCATACCTGTTTGTCTTTTCTGTGATAGACGATAGCACCTTCTATTACATTGAACATTATGGGAAACAGGATAAGAATAGCAGCCTCAAAAAGGCTAATATCTACGGGAACAACATCAAAGAAGAATTCAGTTTTGGCAAACAAGCCAGCTCTTATACGCTGGTTGCTAAGACTATATATTACCTGGAAGGCAGCAAGCTGAAATCCTACAATATGTCATCGTCTGCCCGCAAGGAGATTGTAGGGGAGCTGGATTACCAATACGATAAGACAGTTTTGAATAGTAGGGTGTTCGAACAAGTGTGGGGTGCTTTTGGGGACAATTTCTACGATCCCGATATGCATGGCAAGAACTGGAATCAACAATATCAGCTTTACCGTCCCTATGTGGATAAAGCACGCTCCATTGATGATGTTGCCACTATTATAGACGAGATGATTGGCGATGTCAATGCCTCTCATACGGGCTTTTATCCGCGCCAGGAAGAGAGCAGGTTCTACAATCCCCTGGCTTATATCGGCGCAGAGTGGGATTATCAAAGCCTTACACCCGAAGGGATAAAGCTGGGCAGAGTGTATCCAACATCACGCTTGGCAGCGGTTTACAAGCTGAAAGGCGGAGAACTGATTACCCATATTGATGGGCTTAAAATTACCAGGCAAACACCGATAGATTCCCTCCTTGCAGGCAAGATTGGCAAAAAGATTGCCCTTAGCTTCCTGAAAGATGGAGTTCCGCAGGAAGCGGTTATCACCGGACTCAATTATAGCCAGGCACGTGATCAATGGTACACCTTTAAAATCGAACAAAGCAAGGCTTTGGTAAATAAACTGTCCGATGGCAAGCTTGGTTATATCCACATTCAGGCTATGGGCGGCAGCGATTGGAGCAAGTTCTATGCAGAGCTGTTCCGTGAAAACTCCGATAAAGAAGCACTGGTAATCGATGTGCGTGGTAACTATGGGGGACACATTCACGATCAGATTATCTCGCTGCTGCAAAAGAAACGCTATGCCTATTCCACCAGCAGAAACCTCAACCGCGAGCAAAGGGCAGAGCCACGCCGTGCCTGGGATAGACCTACGATCGTGCTTGTGAACGAAGATTCGTTTAGCGATGGCGAGATATTCCCCACGGTGTATCAGGAACTGAAACTGGGAAAAGTGGTAGGGATTCCTTCCAGTGGTGCAGTGATTGGCACTTGGCAGTATGACCTGATAGATGGTTCTTCCATGCGTATGCCCGGCTCGGGCTGGTATAAACTGGATGGAACTAACATGGAAGGCACTGGTGCCCAACCTGATATCGTGGTAGAGAACTTACCGGAAGATGTGATTGCAGAACGCGATCCTCAGCTTGAGCGCGCTGTTAAGGAACTGCTTAAAGATTTGAAATGATGAACCAAACTGAGCTTAACAACCTGATTCTAAGAGCTAATTCGCTGATGAGAAGCAATTGGCTGCATGCGGTGCACATTCTGGAACAGGCAAAGGAAGAGCATCCAGAGAACCTACGCATTCTTATGAATCTGGGCGATGTGTTTCTGGAGAAACGTTTTTACGAAAAGGCACTAAGCTATTACCAACAGGCTAATGCCATCAGCACCGATGATCCTCAGTTATTGTATCTTATTGGCAACTGCTATTTCGCTACGGGGGAATACCGGATTGCCATTACCTATTTTAACCAGATTGACGATCCGCCTCCGGAAGTGCTATATAACAAAGCGCTGGGACTTTCTTTTCTAGGTTCTTACAAGGAAAGTATCATCGTTATCCTCCAAATCCTCAAAGTATTGGATGACAACCCCTTTATTTACTTTCTACTGATAGAGCAGTACTTACGGGTTCAGAATTATGATGAGGCGTATCGGATAATCAACACTGCCGAAAAGAGATTTGGCAAGCACCGTCAGCTATTATTGCTCTCTGCCGTCGTATATAGTAAAAAGGGAATCTGGCTAAAAGCCTTTCATTGCTTTAACGAGTACGAAACAATCAGCCCAATAAGCAGTCCCGATCACCTTACCAATTTCGCAATTGCTGCAAGCAAGATTGGCTTGACCGATAGAGCGATTGCCATTATGCAACGGGCACAGGTGATTAATCCTTATATCAGCAGCGTATATGAAGAGCTTATCCGCCTTCAGTTGCAAAAGGATGATTTTAAGGAAGCTAAAGCAAGTCTGGCTTTGGCGAAGAAGTATCTTTCCCGCCTCAATCCTATTCTACGCTTGTTGCAGGAAAGAATCCGCAACGAAAATCGGGATTTATAACCTATTAAGCAATCACAATCATCCCCATTCACTACACCCAAGTGAGGTATATGTTATGAAACACATTGCAGCCATTATCAGCATTTATCTGCTGTGCCTGATTCCCCTTAGCCTTAGTGCATGGACAAACTGGGATACTCTTTCCACCGCCAAGTTTAAGGTATTCTACCAACCAGGCATGGAAAACGAAGCCATGGCTACTATCCAAACACTGGAGCATTATCGCCCCTATCTGGAAAAACTAACCGGCAACACCTATCGTCAAGCGGATATCAAGCTGGAAGATATCGGCAACCTAGTTAATGGTTACGCCAATCCCGTGGGCAATGTAATCGCGTTGTTCAGATATCCACCCACCGGCGATGAGCTGTCCCTATGTGATGATTGGACGCAGGCGGTGGCTACTCACGAGTATATTCACCTCCTGCAAATGACCAAGGACAGCGGTATCCCCAGATTGATCCGCCAAATCTTCGGCAATCTCCTGTATGTGCAACTGCATCAGCCGATGTGGATGACGGAAGGCATCACCGTGTATGGCGAATCGCAACTTTCGCCCACAGCGGGTAGGCTGAACGGAGGCTATTACACCTCCCTGATCTCGGCTTTGGCGAAAGAGGACAGGTTGCCATCGCTGACCAAAGCTGCTTACTACAGTTCGGATACACCGTTAGCGCATTATTACGTCTTCGGTGGTAGCTTTCACAGCTATCTTGCCCGCACCTATGGCGAAGACAAGTTTGCCGTTCTCTACGCCGATAATTCTTCCCGGGTGGAATCCTATGCCAATGCTGCAATGCCTTCTCTTTCTTTAGACCTTGCCTATGCAAGAACGTATGGCAAGCCTCTGGAGCTGCTTTGGCAGGATTGGCAGCAGAGCGAAAAAGCCAAACCCTATCAAATGCCTTTAGAACGGGTTACTTACGATGGCTGGAACAAGAGCGAACTAAGCTATCACTCTGGCAAGCTCTATTACATTGCCAGCAAAGCGGATAAGTCAGGCCCCGGCACCAGTTTTTACCACAATGGGATTGCCTGCTTAGATCCCAGCACCAAACAGAATAAGTTCATCATCAAGCAGAGCACAGAGTTTCCCGCAAGTTACCATATTGCCAATAACCAACTTTACTATTCCCGAAATCAAATACAAAGAGGATTCGCCAATAACGAAAACGATGGCTTCGGCTATGTAAGCGAAATCATGGTGTCAGACCTCGACGGCAATCATTCCCGGCTGCTCTACAAAGGGGCGGTAAGGGCATTTTATCCTATGCCAGATGGAACCCTATTTATTGCAGAAGACACGCAAAATTACCAAGGCTCCATGCTGAAAAGATACAACCCCATTACACAGCAAACCACCGATCAATATAACACAGAGAAGCTGATCAGCGCTATCTTTGTGGATGGGCAGCGTATCTTTGTAAACGCAAGGGACTACTGGAAGAACAGCAGTATATTCCAGCTTGATCTCGTTTCCCATAAGCTCACTCCCATCATCGATACCCCCAGTTGGGAAAGCATTACGTCCATTGATGGAGATAAGCTTGGCTTTTCTGCTGTCTATGATGGCAACACCGGCAGCTACCAATACAATCTTAGCAGTGGCACTTGCACCCGTTATGCAGATTTTTCCGATGTGCGAAGTCCTGTGCAGGCAGCCGATGGCAACACCTATTTCCTCTCAATAAATGGAGACGGACTGGATGTTTATGCCGATAAATTAAACCTCAAGCCATTCTCCATCCCCAAAACTCCTTATCTACAGCCACCTTACAACCAAATAACCTACAACGAGGGAGATAAGCAGCCCTCCAATCCCAATCTTGCCTCCAAAGATAAGGCAAATTCCTCGCCTGCTACTTGGGACGAAGCCATCTCCACCTATAACATTCATAAGGGTTCTTATGCGGATAATATTAAACATTTGCTGGTTCCCAGGATGCTGCATCTGCCTATTTTGGAGGGTACCAGCGACAGCCTTTCCATCGGCTTAGTGTTGGCGGGCAACGACGTGGTGGGAGATTTCCCGCAATGGCAATTGACGGGATACTATGATACCTTTCAAAGTAAAGCATTTGTGGATTTTCAGTTAGAAAACAGCTTCTTCCGCCCTCTGCACCAACAGATTCAGGTTTCCAACATAGACAATGGACACCTTTCTCTAAATCAATATGCAACCCTTTATCAGAGAATGCACTATGGCTTGAATTCAATCGTGAGCGGCTTTAGCTACACCGCCAAGGATAGCTATCTCCGCAGGATACTAAGCCCCTATGTTAGCAATGGCTTATCCTGGGCAAGCGGAAATGCAAAGCTATCCAATTCCCTCGTCTGGGAAGATAAGGAAAATCTCGCTTCCAACCGCAACCGCCTGGGTTGGCAAGGACAGCTCGGTATTCGTCAGCAAACCACCAAACACTCTGAATTTAACACTACAATCAATGTTGCGTACGATCCTGATGCCCCTTCCGATGAAGTATTCTATCACCTGCGGGGTTATCGGCACGAAATTCCCGCCAATCAGGGGGCAACCATCAGAAGTACTCTGTATCACCCGCTATTTAAGGTTCGGGAAGGCATCTGGAGTCCCCATATCTATATGGAAGATATTACCGCCGGGCTTTTCTTTGATGCTGCTCTGCCCAAAGACAATACAAAAGCCAACGCACAATACTCGTATGGAGCGGAACTTATTGCCGAAATTGGGGCAGCTTTTTATGGCATCGCCACTACCGGAATAAGGGCTGGCTACGACAAAGATGGCAATATCTTTGCCGAGATGATATTGGGCATCGGCTACTAAACTATCCCTCCCTTGCTTGGATTGCCCTATCATTGCCCTATCATTGCCCATATTAAGGGCAATGGGTGGGCAATGATAGGGCAATTGGACAGAGGATTCTGGTACATGGGATGGCAAACTCAGATTTGCCACAGCATCCGCAGGATGCTTCTCAGACAGCTTCGCTGTCTCTGCCAATGTGGAGATTGGCAGCCCAATAAGGCGAATTTCACATGGGGTGGCAAACTCGGATTTGCCACAGCATCCGCAGGATGCTTCTCAGACAGCTTCGCTGTCTCTGCCAATGCGGAGATTGGCAGCCCAATAAGGCGAATTTTACATGGGGTGGCAAACTCAGATTTGCCACAGCATCCGCAGGATGCTTCTCAGACAGCTTCGCTGTCTCTGCCAATGCGGAGATTGGCAGCCCAATAAGCGTAATTGCGAGTTAAAATGTTGGCGTTATAGAGCAGGTATATCTTTATTTAAAGCTGCGGCAGTTTATGCTTGCCGTAACACTAGAACTAAAAAGGCGGGAAGCAATTCCCGCCTTTTATCCGTTAGTTGTAGTTATTATTTTAGTGGTGTTTATGGGTTGCTTCGCCGGTAACCTGTCCGGTGTAAACTGAGCGTTTGAAATAGTGGGTGTGCAACAGTTTAATCGCCAGAGGGGAATTGGGGGCACCAAGGAAGCGTTCGTAAACACGAAGAACTTCGGGGTTATGGTGAGATTTACGCACGGGAAGGCTACGGTCTTCTTCATAAAGGCTAAGTCCTCTGCGTGCGCGGGAAGCCATATCGTTTCCGTAAGGCTGTCCACCGCCGCCAACACAACCGCCGGGGCATGCCATAATTTCTATGAAATGCCAGGGGGATTCGCCGGTAGTGGCAAGACCTTCACGCACTCTATCCATCACCTTGCGGGCATTGGAAAGACCATGAGCAACGGCTACACGCAGATCGCCAAAGCCGGGGACGTTGATGGTGGCTTCTTTCACGCCATCCAATCCACGTACAGCCTGGATATCTATTGCTTCCAGCTCTTGGCCTGTCACCAGAGTATATGCCGAGCGGATGGCAGCTTCCATCACTCCACCGGTGGCACCAAAAATGGTTCCGGCACCAGTGTAGAAGCTCATACCTTCGTCTGCATCTTCATCTTTCAGGTTTCTGAAATCTATCCCCGCTTCTTTGATCATACGGATAAATTCACGGGTAGTGATCACATAATCCACATCTTGAAATCCGCTGTCACGCAATTCCGGACGGCGAGCTTCAAACTTCTTGGCGGTGCAAGGCATCACTGCAACTGAAACTATCTTAGTAGGATCAATGTTGCGTTCTTGGGCATAATATGTTTTTGCCAGCACGCCAAACATGCTCATGGGTGATTTTGCAGTGGAAACACAATCGGCAAGATCAGGATAGTAGGTTTCCATAAACTTAATCCAGCCAGGTGAGCAGGATGTGATTAGCGGGCGTTTTTCGCCAGCTTTCAGCCTGGCAACGCACTCTGTACCTTCTTCCATAATGGTGAGGTCAGCGGTGAAATTGGTATCCATAATAGAGTCGAAACCAATCTTACGCAGTGCAGCATACATCTTCTTGGCGGTTACGCTGCCAAGGGGCAAACCAAACTCTTCACCAAGAGAAACACGAATTGCAGGTGCTTCCTGCACTACAACATGCTTTTCAGGATCGAGAATAGCTTCCCACACGGCATCTACTTCGCTTCTTTCACGCAGAGCGCCGGTAGGGCAGTAAACTGTGCATTGTCCGCAATTTACGCAGGGGCTGTTTGCCATACCCATGCTAAAAGCGGTATCCACATGTGCATCGATACCTCTATCGGTCATGGTGAGGGCATAAACGGTTTGCACTTCGTTACATACGGTGATACACCGGCCGCAAGAAATACATTTGTTCACATCTCGGATAATTGAGAGACTGCTGTCATCCACAGGTCTCTTCACAAGAATACTGGGAAGTGCGTCGAGATCTACACCGAGGTTGTTGGCAAGTGTTTGCAGCTCACATTTGTTGTTTGCACCGCAGGTGGGGCAAACCACTTCGTGATTGGAAAGAATCATTTCCACCAAGGTTTTGCGATATGAACGCAGCTTGCTGGAGTTTGTTACAATCTTCATGCCTTCAGCAACAGGTGTGCAGCAGGCTCTTTTGGGAGTGGGGTTACCGCTTATTTCCACAACGCATACGCCACAATTTGCCGTTGGTGGCAGATCGGGGTGATAGCACAAGCGGGGAATATAGATTCCGTGTTTATCTGCGGCTTCGATGATTGTCATCGTATCCGGAACTTCCAGATGATGACCATCAAGAAAGACATTGACTGATTTAGCCATAGTATCGATCCTCTTTATTACTTTTTTGTTATTTCAATGAATTCATCACGGAAGTTTTCGATGGCACTGCGGATCGCCATAATTGGCGATTGACCCAGTGCACAGAAAGAAGTATTTAGCATGGTTTCAGCGATAGTTTGCATCAGTTCCACATCATCCATCGTACCGTCGCCTTTCTTGATTTTGGTGATCAGGCGATAGAGCTGCTGAGTTCCATTCTTACAGGGTGAGCATTTGCCACAAGATTCGTGACGGAAGAAACGCAGGATGCTCCACAGCATGTCCACGATGCTTTGATGTTCGTTCATCACCAGGATGGCTCCACTGCCAAGCACGGCAGCGTATTGGTTCAAGCTGGAGAAATCCATCTTTACATCGAGCATGCGATCGGGAAGGATAACGCCTGCAGCACCGCCAACCAGGGCAGCCTTAAAGCGGAAGCCTTTCTTCATGCCACCGGCATACTCGTTGATAATGGTGCGCAAGGTTGTGCCCATATCCACTTCGCAAAGACCGGGGTGTGCCACGTCACCAAGGATGGTATAGACCTTGGTTCCGGTGCATTCGGGTGTTCCATATTTAAGGAATTCATCAGCGCCTTTGGCAATGATGAAGGGAACGTTCGCCAGGGTTTCCACGTTGTTTACAACTGTGGGTGCCTGCCAAAGCCCTTTTACGCCAGGGAAGGGTGGTTTCCAGCGGGGATTGCCACGATTCCCTTCCAGGGATTCGATGAGGGCAGTTTCTTCGCCGCAAACATAAGCACCAGCACCAAGCTTGATCATCACATCAAGATCAAAGCCGCTTTCGAATATGTTTGTACCCAAGATGCCGTATTCCTTG
>JALNXT010000024.1 GCA_023230245.1 Candidatus Cloacimonadota bacterium | reverse complement strand
TGGTACAAATTACCGTTGGCAAGAAGATGGTTTTAAGGTAGGTGATTTCCGTAGTGGTGTAAGCTATAGACCGGCTGATTATGCTTCACTCGCACTTACTTGGGATAACCCCTATAAGAATTCACCAAGCTACCGTGGAGGCATTGCATTGCGTCCCTTTGCTTTAACAGATGCAGTGGCGGACTATCGCTTAGAGCTAACAGCAGACATGAACTATGCTAAGAACATCGATGATTACAAAGCATATAAGCCAGTGCTTGGTGTTCAAACCCAAATCCTCGACGGTCTGATGCTCGGTGCATCTTATAACATGGAGAATGAAAGCGCCATGCTGAACTTTAGCTTTGCGGCAAACAACACATCTGCCGGAGCAATGATGCACAGCAAGACAGATGAAAACTATGGCGTTACCTGGGCTCATATGTCCGATGAAAGTTTCAAGCCTTTCTTGGGCTTAAGCCCCAAAACATGGTATAACATGAAGCTAAGCGGCAACATCCTAACTTTCAAATCGCCCAAATATCAATTTGGCCCCTTCAACATCTACGATTCAAAAGATAAATCTGTGGAAGCGGTTATAACTGAAATTAACAAAGCTAAGGACGACCCTACCATTAAAGGGATATTCCTCAAGAACCCTTCTTTTGCAACTTCTTATGCCCTTCAACAGGAACTGATAGAGGCGTTTGCTATCTTTAAAACAACCGGTAAGAAAGTTAGCTTCTATTTTGATAACATCAGCAACGGAGGCTATATCTTTGCCGCTTCCATAGCAGACGAGATTTACCTAAACCCAATGGGTAGCATCGATTTACGCGGGCTTTCCATAACTAGCCCCTATCTTAAAAACTTGCTTACCGAGCTGGGGATTGAAACGTTGAACTTCCGCAGCCATAAATACAAAAGTGCCGGTAATATGTTCTCTGAAACCGAAATGACAGCTTCAGAACGCGAAGTTTACGATTCCATTCTTCAGAGCATATACTCACAGATAACCGAAAGTATCTATAGAGGCAGAGGTAAAAAGCTAAGCGATTCGGTGGAAAACATCATCGATGGCGGCCCTTATTTCCTGGCTTCTGATGCGTTGTCTAAGGGTCTTGTAGATGCATTGGTTTATGCTGATGAAGTAAACAAACAGCTTACAAAGGACTCTAAGTTCTCGGCGAAGACTTCCAACATGGTTGATTATCGTAGCTATGATTGGTCTAAACCCAAAGAAACACAGATTGCCGTTATCTACGCCAGTGGAAACATCATGATGGGAAAGGGAACTCCTGGCAGGAAAATAGCGGAAGAAACTACTGTAGATTTGATCCGCAAAGCTAGGAAGAATAGTGCTTACAAGGGTATCATTCTAAGAGTAGATAGTGGCGGAGGCAGTGCCCAAGCAAGCGATATAATTCTTCACGAAATGGAATTAGCACAAACAGAAAATAAGAAGCCTGTGGTTGTTTCGATGGCTGGTATGGCCGCAAGCGGTGGATATTACATATCTTGCAAAGCAGATAGAATCGTGGCAGATCCCGCAACCTTAACTGGTTCTATCGGCGTGATTGGCTTAGTATTCAATGCTACCGATATGTTTAAGAAGATCAAGATTAACTGGTCAACTGTCAATAAGGGTGCCAATGCCGATATGGGCTCCATGTATCGCCCTTGGAAAGAAGCCGAAAAAGAAAAGCTAACCCAAATGATCGAATGGACTTATGAAGATTTCGTTAAGAAGGTGGACGATGGACGCAAGGTGATGAATCTTGAACAAGTTCATCAACATGCCCAAGGCAGAGTCTGGACTGGTGCACAAGCCTTGGAAATAGGTTTGGTAGATGCTCTTGGTGGTCTGGATACGGCTGTTGAAAACATGAGAGACGTAAGCAAAATTAAAGGCAAGATTCGCCTTGTTGATGCCACCACCTCTATCAAGGGTATGAGCATTGATATGAGCTCTAATCCCTTAGTTAAAATGCTTCCGATAAAGGCACTTGAAACTATGAGTGCGGATTATATCAAGTTATATGAATTGTGGGATGATTACTCTGGCGACGGTGCTTTGATGCTTTGTCCCTTCATGCCTGAAACGATTGAGTTCTAATAACTAAGCTTATAATATAACCGCTGGGGGAAGAGTGTATTGCTCTTCCCCCGCTTTATTTATAGTAGTTTTATGCTCTGGGCTTTTGAGCCACGATTAAAATCCCTGTGCCTGAAGGGTTGTTCCTTAGCATATCCATGCGCATAAACAGTTCAGCAAATGGATACACAACAATGTAGTAGGGAACTAACAAAGGATACAGCTTCTTACTCGTAATCTGTAACGGGTATTTCATCAGCAAACGCCAGGCTAAGCTTCCCCAAAAGCCATATGTATAGATACTCTTTACTAGCTCGAAACCAGCTTTATGGAGCTTTGTTTCCAAATCTATTTTGGCATATCCGGGACGAACGTGCTCGGCTGTAAATTTGGCAGCTTCATCGGTATCAGAAGGGGTGGAGATAATCAGCATACCTTCCGGAGCCAGAGTCTGGTATAGCTTACGCAGCGCGGTGTTGTCATCTTCGATATGCTCCAGAATATCAATGGCAATGGCGAGTTGATATTGTTGAGGTGGCACATATCTCTGCAAATCAGCACTTTTATAGCTAAATCTACCGGAAGCAAAGCCGGAAGCATAGAAACTGAAAGATTTCAGATAGTCACTCTTCAAGTCGGTAGCCAATACCTGGGAATTTGGCCAATGCTTTAGTACAAACCAAGTATATTGGCAGAATCCTGCTCCCGCGTCATAGAAGCTGAAACGTTCTTTTTCTCTGAAATGCGCGAGCATTTCCCTCTTCACATATCTTTGTCGTAGCAGAATCATGTCCATGGCTTTGTAAACTAATATCCGCAAAGCAGGGAACATCTGTATTGCCTTGGCAAGTTTGTTCTTTAAAGGATCGTATTCCATGTTATCTCCCCATTAATTATTGGTGTAAGCTCGTATTTCAGTTACTTATACGAAAATGCTTTCTGGCTTTCATAAAATATCCATTGACGTTTTTCAGCATTACCAGATTACGTCAACTAAGAATTTAGTTATGATAGTAAAAGAGATAAAGTCATTCAAGCGAATTAACTTACATCTGCACACAAATGTATCCGATGGTGCCTTAACTCCTGCACGCTTGGTAAAACGCGCGCAAGAGATTGGTCTGGATTTAATATCCATTACCGATCATGATACTGCCGATGCATACAAGCAGTTGCCCACAAGTTTATTGCCGCTTCGCATCTTTCCCGGAATGGAAGTTAGTTCTCTTCATCAGGGGAACGACGTCCATATCCTTGCTTATGGTTTTGATTTTAACAATGCGCCTCTTATTGAGCTTACCGAAATGTACCTCATAGGAAGGCGAGAACGTGCCATTAAGATGATTGAACTGCTTGCCGGTCTTGGCATAGATATCGATCTCCAAGACGTGGTTGCAGTGTCTGGCAGCAGAGAACTGATTGTGCGTCCGCATATAGCGCAAGTGTTAGTTAGCAAAGGCCATTGCCAAACCAAAAACGAAGCCTTTGAAAAGTATATCGGTAATTTCAAGCCAGCCTATGTTGCCAAACCCGAAGTTAGCGTAGCCGAAGCCGTTAAAGTAATCCATGGCGCAGGCGGTTTTGCCGTTATTGCTCACCCTGGTAAGCTGGCAAAAGTATCCTATATCGATGAGTTTATTGCCATGGGTATCGATGGCTTGGAAGTATGGCATCCCGATCATTACCAGTGGGAGATAGAGAACTTTATCTCCATCGCGCAGAAGAATGGCTTGTATATGACCGGTGGAAGCGATTTTCATGGCGAGCAAGATAGACATAACCTTTTTGATGACATTCCTTTACCTCCAGTGGTGATTCAAAGCATTGAAAAGATGTGGCAGGCCTATCAATGTCGGCTGAAATCCAAATAGATCAAATCAGACCTGAGCATCCCATTCATTACCGTTTCCCGCCCTTCGTAAGGTGGGGGATGGTGCTTGTTACTACTTTGGTCTGCATCTATTCCTTGTATTTCCTGATAAAAGTAGTAAACTCTGAAACCCCGCCTTTCTTTAAGATTCTCCCTCTGATCATCATGTTTATAGCTCTAGATTCTGCGTTAAAACACCTTACAACCCTAAATTGCGTTACTTTCTACGAAGATAGAATAGGCTTTAGCTACATCATCAAACCCAAGCTGGAGATTAAATACGACGATGTATTGTATATGGAACTAAGGAAGCACATCACCTATTATGTGCAGTTTCGTTATTTGGATGCCCAAGGACAAGAAAAGATGTTTTCCACTCCGGCATCCTTCCCCAAAACTCTGGAGATTATGTTGATTATAGCAGATTTAGCACCCAATATCAAGCTTAGCGACAAGCTCTCTTCGGCAGTTCAACATATGCGTGATAAAACGGAAGAACAATGAACAGTAGATTTGACCAAGCGATAGACCGTAGAAAAAGCGGTTGCTTCAAGTACGATGCGCTCAGTATTCTCCATGGCAGGGACGATGTGCTCTCCATGTGGGTGGCAGATATGGATTTTGCAGTATCGGAAGAGATTCAAAGTGCTTTATCTGAGAGATTAAAACATCCTGTGTTTGGCTATAATTATCGGCTGCCAGATTTTTATGAAGCCGTGCAACTTTGGCAAAAAACGCGCTTTGCATGGGCTACACAAGAAGATTGGATTGTGGCGGTTCCGGGCATAGTTCCGGGAATATCGTTAGCAGTACTTAGCCTCACCGAACCGGGAGATGGAGTGCTCATCCAAACGCCGGTATATCCTCCCTTTTTCAATGCTGCCACAGATCACGGCAGGCATCTGATCACTTCCCCTTTGATAAACAACAATGGGCTATATAGCATAGATTGGGAAGATTTAGAAACAAAACTTAAGCAAGCCAAACTCTTTATTCTATGCAGCCCCCACAATCCCATCAGTCGGGTTTGGAGCAGGGAAGAGCTGTGCAAAATGGGTCATCTCTGCCAAAAGCATGGTGTGATAGTGTTTTCAGATGAGATCCATGAAGACCTTGTCTATCCTGGTTTCAAACATATTCCCTTTGCTTCAATTGAGGACTTTGCAGAGATTACCATCACCGGTATTTCGCCAGCCAAGAGCTTTAATATTGCCGGTTTAGCTACGGCGGTGCTGATGATCTCCAATCCCAAGCTACGCAAACCAGTGAAAGTGCTAAACGAAAAGCTTCACCTCTATATGGGTAATAGCTTTGGGATAAGGGCGTTAATCGCTGCCTACCACGACTCTGAAGTGTGGCTGGAAGAGCTGCTGCAATACTTAAACGTAACCCGTGAAATGATTGTAGATTTCTTCCAGAGAGAAATTCCCAGCGTGAAAGTAAGCCCTATCGAAGGAACCTATCTGGCATGGATGGATTTTAAGGACTGGGAGTTGGATGACGCTGAGCTTCAGAATATCATGTTAAACAAGGCTTTAATTGCGCTGGAGCCCGGTATCAAATATGGCGAAGATGGGAAAGGTTATATGCGTCTGAACTTTGGCTGTCCCCGTAGCACGGTGATAGAAGCGCTGAACAGAATAAAAAACCTACAAGGAATGTTATGATAGCATCTGCAATTACCACCTTATACAACAGCCCTCCCTCAGCTTACAGCGAAGAACATCGCCAGCTATTTGATGAGTTTATCGAAGCTTTGAACGCTGGCAAGTATCGTGCTTGTGAGCCTACTGCAAACGGATGGATAGTAAACACATGGGTTAAGATGGGCATCCTGATTGGCTTTAGAATGGGCGTTTTAGCCGAATCTGATTGGGGCAAGAATAAGCTCTTTTACGATAAAGATACGATCGGCGAGAAACAGCTCACCTTTGCCAACCAAGTGCGCATTGTTCCAGGCGGTAGTTCCGCTCGAAATGGATGTTACATTGCCCCCGGCGTAGCTATTATGCCCCCAGCTTTCATCAATATCGGAGCATGGATAGATAGCGGTACGATGGTAGATTCGCATGCCCTGGTTGGCAGTTGTGCCCAAATCGGGAAGAACGTGCATCTCTCCGCTGGTGCTATGATAGGCGGCGTATTGGAGCCAATGGGTTCCAGACCCGTGGTTATCGAAGACAATGCCTTTGTAGGTGGCAATACAGGGATTTATGAAGGTATAATCGTCAGTTCTCAAGCAGTGATTGCATCTGGTACTGTAATAACATCTTCCACACCTATTTATGATAGTGTAAATAGTGTATTTTTGCCGCGTGACGCAGGCGGTAGCTTTACTATTCCACAAGGAGCAGTGGTTGTTCC
Organism: Candidatus Cloacimonadota bacterium; assembly: GCA_023230245.1. Taxonomy (GTDB): domain Bacteria; phylum Cloacimonadota; class Cloacimonadia; order Cloacimonadales; family Cloacimonadaceae; genus Cloacimonas. The sequence goes on along the minus strand of JALNXT010000024.1, from coordinate 3,842 downwards.
CGGTTCTCGGGCGCTGAAAAGTAACCCTGCTTTCCAGATTGCCTGCCCCATAATTATCAAATACCGCGATGCCAAAACCAACACTTCCGTGCAATTAGAGCAAGATCTGCGCAGTGTTTTGGATTGAGTCTCAGCGTTTATCCTCCACTAGATTATCGCTAATCAGGCGGGTGATGGAAGCTGCGCCAGTGGGAGCTATCAACCTCGCTTTGGGCGAGCTTAGCTATCCCATGCCCCAGAGCCTGAAAAACTATGCCATCGAGATACTGCGTGATGGCAATCCCCGCTATACAAGCAATGCCGGCTTAATAGAGCTAAGAGAGATTATCGCCAACAACCACGGCTGTAAGGCGGAACAGGTTTGTGTGTGCAATGGGGCAGAGGAAGCTATCTTTATTACTTTAATGAGTCTGATAAACCCCGGTGATACCATCGCCATTCCCGATCCCGATTACACCGCCTATCCCGCTTTGGGCACTATTCTCGAATCTCAGATTAAACGTTTACATTTCGTCGATGGCTTTAGTAAAATCGACTGGGAACAATGGGAAGCGACCTTCAAAACGGGTGTTAAAGCTGTTCTGCTGAGCGCTCCATCCAATCCCAGTGGCTTTTGTTTTACCGAGCAGGATGCCACTAAGTTCGGAGATTTATGCAACCATTATGGCATCATCGTGATAGTAGATGAAATCTACACAAAGCTATATTTTGACCAAGCTCCGCTCAGCCTTCAGGGTTATGTACAAAACCTTGTTCGTATCGGTGGCTTATCCAAATCTCACTGCCTCAGTGGCTGGCGAATTGGTTGGGTTATTGCCCCTCAAGAGATTGCCCCAGCGATGGTTAAAGCCAAGCAGTATGTCTCCACATGTAGTAATTGGCTTTCGCAACAGCTTGCCATCTTTGCGTTGTCCTCAACGGGAATGGCGGAAGCGGAAACTATTCGCCTGCGTCTGAAACAAAGCAACCACTATATTAAGCAAGAGCTGCAAGCTAAGTTACCTTCGCTTTTTAATGCCTGTCACATTCCCCAAGCCACGCCTTATATCATGCTAAAAACAGTTAATCCCGACGATCTTGAAGTAAGCACGCAGCTTGCCAACGCCGGCTTGATAACTGTACCGGGGTCTGCTTTTGGCGAAGCGAGCAAAGGCTGGCTCAGGCTGAATATCGGTGTGGAACTTCCTCTATTGGAGCGAAGCATGGCAATTTTAACGCAAATTAGATGAGGTATTAATGGATTATCTTTTCACCCATGGCAGTGTCTTAAACTCCGTCTTGCAAACTTACGAAACCAAAGCGGTGCTTACTCACAATGACAAAATAGCCATGATAGGCAGCGAAGCCGAGTGTCGCAAAGCTGCTTCCCAAGCTTATGAAACGATAGATTTGAAAGGCAAGCTATTGCTCCCTGCCTTTGTAGATAGCCACACCCATTTTGTGGAGTATGCCAAGGGTAGCACCCTGGTTAATTTGAACGATTGCCATAACTTAGACGAGATTAGGGCTTATCTGATTAACTACAGAGACAACCTCACTTGGGATGCCAAATGGATTTTGGGCGGTTCATGGGACAGAAACCGTTTAGCAGAGCCAATGCAGCTAAACCGCTGGTTCTTGGATGCCATTTTCCCCGATAAACCTGTCGCGTTGATGAGCAGGGATTATCACAGTAAACTTTGCAACTCTATGGCACTGCAACTCGCTGGCATAGATGAACACAGCTCCGATCCTTATGGTGGCAAAATAGAACGTGATTCCGCTGGTATTCCTACAGGTGTGCTCTACGAAACTGCCTGCGAACAGATGGACATTTACGTTCAAGGTATTCCGCCTCAACAGATAGTGAAATCCATCCAAAGCAGCGTTCAAGGCATCTATAAAATGGGCTTAATCGGTTTTCATAGTATGGAGAGCAGGCATAGCCGCGATCTTCTTCTACAAGCACAAGCTAATGGTTCCCGTTTTCGGTTGTGTTGGCACTTTCCTATTAGTGAGCTGGATTCCGTAGCCAAAGAAGGCGTGAAAAGCTATGAGGGAAACGATTATTACCAAGTGGGTGGAATGAAGATTTTCGGCGATGGCAGCTTAGGCTCTCATACCGCGGCGATGTTCCAACCCTATACTTCCATAGATGATGATCTGGGCATTCTGCGTTACAACGATGAAGAGCTTTACCAATTGATGTTAAGTGCTGCGGAGAAGGGCTTTAGCAGCTCTATCCATGCCATCGGCAACAAATGTGTGCGCCAGGTTATCGATACAGTTACCAAGCTCCCCAAGCATAATCTTATGCACCGCATCGAGCATGTGCAATCGATACGCAGTGAAGACATCCCCTTACTAAAGGCATCCGGCCTGTTTGCTTCCGTTCAACCCTTACACTTGGCAAATGATGTGCCGATGATAGAAAAGCTCTGGCGCAATATCCAGGATCAGGTGTATTCATTTAAAGCGATGTTAGACGCGGGGATAACGCTTGGTTTTGGCTCCGATAGCCCCATCGAAAGCATCAATCCCATGCTTGGCATATATAGTGCCGTAGAGCGACGTCCCGCATTAAATCCTACTTTAAAGCCATTCCGGGCAGAGCAATCTCTCAGCCCTATGCAAGCAATTATAGGCTACACACTGGGGGCAGCTAAATCATCGCGGATAGAACACTTACGAGGCTCAATCGAAATAGGCAAACTAGCTGATTTAATTGTGATAGACGATTACCGCACCCATGCCTCCTCTTTCTGGTTAAATGCACAAAGCAGCTTGACCATGATAGGTGGAGAAATAGTTTACTCTGTCTAAAGCTTACTCGCAATTTTAGTAGATGCATAATACAGGCGGATTGTAACAGAGATACAAGACCTAATCCGTGTAAATCCATTAATTCCGCGTAATCAGTGTTACCATTAGTTCTTTTTTATTGCTCCGCTCCTTCTTAAACAGATATTCCTTTACAAAAAACCTTTCGTTTCTTTTCTTGCCCTATAAAGATATTATACAAGGAGATAAACCATGACTAATCTGGGTTTCAACTTCCCTTCACAACTACGCAAAACCTTCCTCTATGACCTTGAGGAAAACTGGTATCTACCTCTTCTATCCAAGCTTAAGAACATCCCCAACCAAAGCATAAAGCGCAATAACTTTGGACAATATGATATGGCGGTGAACTACCTTACTTCCGTGTTGGAAGAGGCAGCGGCGATAAACAAAGTGGCGGTTTATAACATCGACCACATGGCGCAATTACGGTTCTGGGGAAAGGATGTTGTGGCATTATTAAACCGCAGTTTGGGCGGTAATTTCACCGATATGAAGGTCGGTCAGTGCAAATACACCCTACTATTCAACGAGCAGGGTGGAGTGCAAGACGACATGATTCTGATGCGTGTGGACGAGACGGAATTCATCCTTGTAATCAACGCAGGGCACGATATCACTGATGCTAATGAAAACTTGATTGCCGATATCGATAGAATTATGGCAAACAAGCAACATGGGGAAGAGGTGCACGCAGAGGATGTCTCTGATAAATACGTAAAAGTGGATGTGCAAGGTCCTCTTTCCTACAAAGTTATCAAGCAAATCTACGGGGCGGATGTGCTGAAAAACCGCAGTAATCCCGATAAGAACATGAACTACTTCAGCTTCAACGAATTCACCCATAAAAACCATAAGTATTATATCAGCCGTACGGGTTACACCAGCCGTTGGGGTTGGGAAATATACATCCCTGTTGCCAATGCGGAAGAGGATTTTAAGGCAATTATGACACTAGCCCTGGATTTGGGAGGCTTGTTAGTCGGCTTAGGCGGAAGAGACGAAAATCGCATTTCCGCCGG
>JALNXT010000048.1 GCA_023230245.1 Candidatus Cloacimonadota bacterium | reverse complement strand
GGATCGCCGAAGACCTGCGTAATCTTGCTGACTCCATACTTTTTGTTTAGGGCGTCCAAGTCCTTGATTTCAAACTTCATTACGGCACCGTCGATTCGAGTTAAGGCAGCGGTATGTTCGGAATACTTTTCGTTTAGTTTAATCCTGATGTGACCTTTTTCAATGGCGCTGTCAGGTACTTTAAAAATATCAATAAAAGGACGTTCGCCGAAACGAACTTCAGCAAAAGCAATCAGGGCGATTGCTAAAGCGAAAACGACCAGTAATAACTTTTTCATAGGTAATACTCCTTTGTTTAGGTGTAATTTTGGGTTGCAGGGTTTGGAAGTTGTTGATGATATTCCACAGTGGAAAGCAAGGCAGATTTCTTTCGAGGCAGGCAAAATGCACTAAGTGCTTGCCTGACAGTAAATACTGGAGAGCAGGCTGCTTGCGTAAAATCAAATAGTTTCTCCTTGGGGCCTGCGATTATTGATCAACCAAGGGGCTTTCTTAAGTGTGTAAACACTAAGTACAAATATCCAGACCATCTATGTGTATTTGGATGAATTTGTCAAGATTTACCTGATATTTTCTTTACCCTTGCTTAACGATATATATCATCCCTATATCCCCCGTATATCATCCGTATATAATATACGGATGATATACGGATGTTAACTTGATGTTATATATCGTAAAGCAAGGGAGAAAAAAGGGAAAAACGACGATTTTGCAAATATCAAGGTATTTTTTGTTAACAAATAGTCGTTGCCTAAAGGGTCAAGATCAGCGTTTTATCACTCTGGTAAGGGCTTGTACTTTATCTGCTTCCACGCGAATGAAATACACTCCGGCGGGGGCTTGTCTGCCGCTAGCGTCCAGACCGCTCCATTGCAGCTTGTTTTCTCCCATAACAATAGGGCTGATAGTCGTGTAAATCTTTTGTCCTTTCAGGTTATACACGGTGGTGGTGGCAGGTGCGGGAGATTTGGCTTGCACAGAAATAGAAAGTCCGTTCACAAAGGGATTGGGGTAGGCAGCGGAGATTTGCAGAGCGGGGATACTGAGCAAAATATCATCTTCTGCAGAGCTTCCTCCACCCCAAATGCGGGCTACAAACTCGGGGTGATCCACAAAGGGGTTGCGGTTTCCCTGCAAGCCCTGGATTCTGCCATTGCGCAAAAGTTCCCAGGCATCAGGTGGATCGGCAATATGCCAAGCCAGCAGAGTGGAAAGTTTACCATATTTAGGTTGGTTACTGGGGGAGCTATTTACATAATCCACCAATTCCAGATCATAGCTGGTATCGGTTCCCTCATAGCGAACCGCCATGTAGAATATCATGCGGGCGACATCGCCTTTATCGGCATCACGAGGCTCAAAACTGTTATTCCCACTGTATTTACAGCCTGTGGTGGTGGTGTAACCAGCAGGGGGTGAGGGATCGGTATAAGTGGTTGTGCCAATGTCGAAATCGCGATTGCTTTTAAAGGAATTCACCGTGGCATCACAGGGACGCAGATGATGCAAGTCTGAGCCTGCCGGGGCAGATTCACCAAAATTACCGTGGCTTTTGCTCCAGGTATGCTCCTTATTCCATTGTGTAACCCCACCGCCATTGGTGGATTTCGGAACGCTCCAGCCTGTGTATATTTCTATCACGTTATTGGAGTTATTGGGGTCTTCATCGGTTATTTTCATTTGGGTTGCCAGGTTGCTGTATGAGTACTCGTGGGTGTGTGTGTTACGCAGGATGGTGTGCAATCCGCTTTTGAGAGCGGTGCCTGTTAGCCCCGTAACGCCATCATAATAATCTGCATTCAGGCAGATAACTGCTGTAAGCATCAGCAGCACAAAGATATATTTACTAATAATACGTTTCATTTTAAGATGTCCTTTTCTTATAAGTTAGCAAGACGGATAATCATGATTGAGAAGAGGGCTATCCGTCAAGAAGAGTTCGCTCTCTACCAGTTCGATAAGTAAATGTATTACAATTGCATGTATTTCCTGAATGCGGGCAGTATCGTCACTGGGGACGATAATCTGGAAATCACACTTGTCTTTCAGGATACCGCCTTGGTTCCCAGAAAGCAGACAAGTAAAGCATTCACGCTGTGTAGCCGCTTCCATAGCTTTAATCACATTGGCAGAGTTTCCGCTGGTAGAGATGCCGATAACCATATCTCCAGGAGTGGTATAGGCTTCCACGGCGCGGGAGAATACGCTATCGTAGCCGTAATCGTTTGCCACACAGGAAAGGTGTCCGGGATCGCTGATGGCAATAGCCGGAAGGGCTTGGCGATCGTGGTGAAAGCGCCCGGTTAGCTCTTCGGCAAAATGGATAGCGTCGCACATACTGCCTCCATTGCCAAAGATAATCAGTTTACCCTTGCGTTGGTACACTTCGGATATTTGCTTGGCGGTTTTCTCTATCTCGCTGATTAGTGCTTCATCGGCAATAACAAGAGACACGAGATTGCGTGCCGTAAACAGGGTGGAATGAATAATCGGATTCACGGTAAGTTCAATGCTCCTAGAGGTTTTCTTTTACTTTAATCTTGGTTTTTAGTTCGGCTTCTTCAATATCTTCAAATTCCTTTAAGGTTTGGTTGATGAGGCGCGCTCTTTCCTTGTAAGGGACGAAGGCACTCTTGAAGCCGTTGAGGATAACGTATTTCACGGTGGGATAATCCAAACCCAACTCGTTTATTGCCAGCATGTATTCGTCAGTTACGGTGGTATCGCTGACAGTGCGGTTATCGGTATTGATGGTAACGCGTAAGCCGTAGTCTATGTAGAAATCGATAGGGTGGCTGCGGATATCGGCAACTGCCTTGGTGTGGAAATTGCTCTTGATGCAGATCTCCAGCGGGATGCGATGGTCGTTCACGTAGTTCAGCAGATCGCCATCTTCCACCAAGCGGGTGCCATGCCCAATGCGGTGCGTACCACAATAATGCAATGCCTGATGGATGCTTTCTGGCCCGTATGCTTCGCCAGCGTGGATAGTGATATTGAGATTGTTTTTTAGGGCAAGGTCGAAAGCGTCTTTATGGTCTTTGGCAGGATGATTATATTCGCCACCGGCAAGGTCGAAACCGATAACACCCTTATTTTTAAAGGCAATCGCCAGCTCTGCCAGCTTTAGCGAGGTGGTGGGATCCATGTTGCGGATACCGCAGATAATCACTCCGGTCTTAATATCAAAATCACGCTCGGCATGCCTTAAACCGTCGATCACAGCTTGAGATATTTCGGTGAGTTTAAGCCCCTGATTGGTGTGTAAAATGGGGGAATAGCGCACTTCCATATAGCGGACGTTTTCTTTGGCTGCATCTTCGGCAAGTTCATAAGCAGCGCGCTTTAAGCCTTCTTTATCTTGTAGCACGAGGTTTACAATGTGAAACCCGCGCAGGTAATCTTCCAAGCTCTCGGTTTTCTCGGAGCATACGATTAGCTTGCGCAGTTCAGCAGCATCCATAGTAGGCAACTTAATATTATTCTTTTTCGCCAGATCAATGATTGTCTCGATACGCACACTGCCATCCAGATGCACGTGCAGATCGGTCTTCGGCAGCTTCTGGATAAAGGCTTTCGTCATTTTAATCTTCATAGTTCTATCCTTCTTACATGTTAGGTAACAAACTACATGGTATTGGCTTTATGTCAAACTAAATCTTGCTAAACGCTGCTTTATAGCAGTTTAACTAAAGAAAGTGGGCTTTAGGCTGAGCCCCTGCAAATCTTAATCGGCTAACCAGAGTCTATTCTGGCCCGAAAGCTATGATTCTGAAGAACTTGCCTGTGCTGCTAAGGGGAAGGGTAATGCTCAATTGACCAGTGGTAGAATTGGGCACATTTGTCCACACCGTTGCATAGGGATCATCAGCAGTCTGCACTCTATAAGCACCCGCACCTGCCACAGTAGCCCAGCTTAAGGTTACAGTATGTGCTACATCATTCACGTTAATACCAATGTTTTGCGGAGTATCCAGGGTGCTAAGGACACATTCTTTGCAGCCTAGATCCGGGCTATCGCCGCGTAAGATTCCAGTGATATCGGAGGTTACTACGGAAATGCTTATCCCCGCATTGCGAGCTGGAGAGCCAGCAGTAAGGTTGTAAGTGTCTCCATCCAGCAGAGGATCGGCAAATCTTGAATACTGATCGCCGGTATTCTGGTTCCAGACAAGAGAGCTGTTGATGGGTGTTGAGCCAAGCAGCACAGTGGTAGCACCGGTGCTGTAATATAGGTTGTGATCCCTTGCGGTGAGATCGCTAAGCTGGTTGAACTTAGCTGCATAACCACCTGCAGCTTTGCAGATGTTATTCCTAAACTCCAAGCCTGCACTGCTTGCGTTTTGAATGAAGGCTTGGCTATTCGTGGAGGGGTTGGCAATAACCAAAGTATTGTAAAACACTTGCACATTGGGGCTGTTCGTAAGATTCAGGGAAGAGGGTGTTGACACACCTGTGCGGACATAGTTATTGAACACTTTATGCACTGCAATTCCCGCCCTTAGGTTGTTCAGGTTAATGCCACTATTGCCGTTACCGGTAATGGTATTGGCACTAATAAACAGGTCGCTGCAATTATTGGCATAAATGCCTGTACTGCGGAAGTTATCTACTGTATTGCCAACAACTTCTGGAGCGCTAAGATTGCTCAACGAGATTGCCGTGGCTACATTAGTAAGAGTGTTGTTGGTGAATTCAAAACCGGTATTCAGCAGCTCAGCAGAGTTCGAGTTATAGACATAAACCCCGGCAGGGTTGTTGATTATATTAGAATCATTGATTGTGAAGCCTGTAATGATAGCGTTTGCGGCATACACGGCAGCGCTGCTTTGGCTGGTTTGGGTGTTTGGATAAGTGGAAAAAGTGCAGTTGTCTATGCTAAAGTTGCGGGTAAAACGCTGCACATCAAGGCATTTGGAGAACGCGGGAGTGTTCATTCTAAAGGCAAGATTGCTAAGGCTAAGTTTGCTGGTGTTATACAGCTTTAGGATGTAGTTATCTGCCTCTGTAGTTGCGGTATTTACAAAGATAGGTGCATTGCCAACCGTTGCCCCAGTGATGCTTACGCTATACTGAAGCGAATTGGGGATGTAGCCAAGAGTGGCAGAAAGGCTTTGTTCGCCTCCGGCAACCTGAAGAGTAACATCGGCAGAAATGCCTCTTTGCATAAGGGCTTCCAGAGCTGCATCCAGGGTAGTAAATTGCTTTCCGAGCCCCACTTCGATTATGCCGCTGAACGCTGCGCCAAAATTGGGCACAAGCGTAGCACCAATATCTGAAATGGCACCAAAGCTGTTGCCGTCAATATCGGTAGTAAGCTCCACCCCGTTGCCTTTATCACGCAGATATGTGCACTGGGTGTAGCCATTCTGATTGGGCAGAGGGTTGGCAAAAACGCCATACAGATCGCCAAGCTGAGTGGTGATAAAATCTTCGCTACTATATGTGTTGCTGCCATTTATCCCCAGGTAACGGGCACTATTGTAATAGGCATTGCTGTAGAACTCCAAATTGGAAGAGTTGGTGTCTATTGTTACAGCATATCCGCTTTGAGGGGCAGAGAAAATACTGTTTTTGAATTTGGAATTGCTTACACTGGCAAGAACCAAGGCACCGCCATATTCGTTTGAAGTTACGTTGTCTGAGATTAGGGTATTGTGGTTCATATTGATGTAGCTGGAATTTCCGATGCTCATGGCTACTACTGCCTGAGCACTGTTTTGGTCTGTATAAATTAGGTTGTTGACAAGCTGGAAGGGGATTGCGGCACTGCCATTACAATTGCTTAGGCTAACGCAAGTCACACTGCCAAAACCTGAACTGCGGATTTTATTGTATGTCACCAGGCTGGTTCCGGTGATGTAAGATAGACTTAATGCTTGAGTGTTAGCAGCAAATTGGTTATGTGTGATGTTTAGATTAACGGCTTTTTGCACTGAGATGGGGTTGTTGGTGCCGGTAAAGGTGCAGCCGCTAACTGCTAAATTGGTGTAGCTGATAGTTCCATAGTAAGAACCTGTAACTATAAGCCCGGCATAGCCATTTGTAAAGGTGCAGTCAGTTACGCTGAGGTAGCTGCCTTCGCTGGTGCTGGTATTGATGGCGGTTGCAGTGTTGTTCGAAGAGCCAGCCAGGGCAAAATTGCAAGCAGTGATACTAATGTTGTCGCATCTACCATCCAGAAAAAAGAAAGAGCTGGGTTTGTTGTTTGTCTGCCGGCTCAGATTAAAGCCGCTAAAGCTTAGCCTGTCTGCACCTACAAGGTGGAAAAAGAAGTTCTCTGCGCTTGTGTCGAAGGTGGGGTTTAGCACAAAGCTGCTGCCCTCCCATGCCACAAAGCTAACGCCATAACTGGGATTGGCTTTGGGGTATTCGTGCATTGTGTAATACCCCGTGTAAGTTCCCAGAGTGATATTGATTACAACGGGTGCGGAAATGCCGTTTAGCTCTATCGCGGCAATGGCTGCTTCTATGGAAGAGAAATTGTTGCCTATTGCGCCAACGCTGTATGTTCCCGCCATTCTGGTATCCACCAGTGCGCCCGTTTGTTGGTCTGCGCCAATGTCATAGCTGGTGCCTCTGGAATCGCCGTCGATATCTTCGGGAGTTTCAGATCGTACTAATCCCGCTTCTCTTAGCCAAGCGCTTCCGCTGTGCAAATCAGCGGTGAAATGGGGATTTAAGCTAAGTGAATGCTGATTAAGCGTGGGACAGGCAGCTTGCCAGGTACTTAAGCTATTATACACGCTGCCAAGCTTTACAAAAGCGCTGCCTTCGTTGTAATAGCAGTTGTAATCTATCACCTTATCGGCAGCAGCGGTGTAAGAACTTATCTCCACTGCATAGCCCTGATCCACGACAAAGATGTTGTTCACGATATCGTTGTAACTGCCAAGCTCATAGCAGTAAAAGGCTTGGGAATTAACGCCTGTAACCTGTACCGAATTATTGATGGTGTTGATGCCGTTTCCGCCAATATTTATGCCTGTACAGGAGCTTGCATTTATCTTGATGGTGTTATTGGCAATCAGGCATCTTGTTCCCCCGCTGTAGCTTGCATTGTAAAGCGTGATGCCTTTACTCTGCATAATGCCCAGATTCTGGATGCGGTTTTCGCGAATGGTGATTTCAGTACCGCCGCTAATATAGATAGCAGAGCCGGCAAAGCCTGAGAAAGCGTTGGCATTGATGTTACAGTCGCTCACCGTTGTAAAGTAAACTGAATTGTTGGTATTCTCAAAGCCGTTGCTCATTACAAGCCAGTCGGTTCCGCTACCTGTAATGCCATAGCCATTACCGGTAAACTGGCAACTGAAGACGGTAATATTAGAGGATTTGGATCTGTAATCATTGGCAATACTCTGTCCTGCAGCGTTTAGGGGTGCATCAAAATGGCAATACCAGAATTGAAGCATATTATTATACCCGTTTAAGATTACAAGGTTTGAGCTCGCTGCCTGTGCGGATTGAAAGCGCAGTTTCCTAAAGGTTACGTACGCAACGCGGTTCAGTTTCAAGACAAAATTACTATTGGAGGATTGAGCAGGATTGATGATTACCGAGCCATCATCAAGCTCAGATTCCAGCTTGAGGGTTCTGTCTCCAGCACTACCGGGAATTGATCCCAAAACCAATTGCTCGTTGTAGCTGGCATCAGTTAAACGGCCGATCATGTTTCCACCCAGCCCACGTAAGGTAATCGCACTTAAAAACGCCCCAATCGTTGTATAGTCTCCACCAATTCCAATATTACGCGTCCCGCTCATCGGTGTAAGGCCGATATCACTTGTATATTCATGCGCACCGATATCGCTATATGTAGAGCTGCGTGGATTCCCGTTAAAATCTGTAGCGACTTCCGGAGTGCAGGATGGATACTTGTTATCCAGCCAAGGAGATACCGTTAATAATCCGCTTGTGCTAAAGAAGGGATCGCAGCTTTCATTTTGCAGCTCGGTATAGCCATTGAAATCAGAGATTTCTCGGTAAAGATCATTTTGCACTTTGGCAACGTTGTTAAAATTCGTATAGATGTTATTGTGCTCTATGATGTTGCGTCCGGTAGTGCCAGCAGCTACATTATAAGCATACAAAGGGGTAGCTTCACCCAAGCAAACGAAGTGGTTCTTGCGCACTGTCATATAGCTACCATAGATACCTGCGGCATAGCTATAATATGCATCCATAGAGGTGCTGAGAACAGAGTTGTGAAAGACATTGATACTCGAACCATTTACATGA
>JALNXT010000023.1 GCA_023230245.1 Candidatus Cloacimonadota bacterium | reverse complement strand
CTGCGTTTCGGAATCTATATATTGAGATACAGCATTCTTATTATGCATATTTGCTGCGGTGGCCTAGCTGGTTAGGGCGCGGGACTCATAATCCCGAGGTCGGGGGTTCGGATCCCTCTCGCAGCATCATTTTTGCGATTTTTTCTTACATTTTTCACGGCATTCCTCAAAAATCTATGGAAATTATGTATATTTGAACACAAAACTTACATTTGCGATGATAAAACTAATTTTAAAGCTTATTTTGGCAATCTGAGCTATTTTAGACGCTTTTACGCGAAATAAGACTAATTCCTTATCCTGATACAAATTCGCTTGAAATTTATCGGAGCTCAATTCTAACTTATTTTTTGATTTTGACATTTTTAAAGTCTTTTTTTCCGTATGCATAACATTGCATAACATTATGCATAAATCTGCGTGTATATGTTAGATTCAGGTAGGCCACATAGAAAGTGTGCAAATCAGTGGCAACGAATACCAAAGTGTTTAATCTGGACCAGGATCTCACCCGGACCTCGCCGCGGGTGATGTGATCGGGTCTGGTCCGGATCCCGCGCTCTACATGTGTAGTCATCTACCTGATCATGGATTGACAGTCTTCCACGTGTCCTCTCCAGGAAATGTTTTTCCAATCTCTTTTTCCTCCATCTTCGGGGATATGTGGGACGTCCAAAAACTTTCACTTAGAAGGTCGTAGGGAGTAAATCTTCTATCTGAAAAACCCAGTAATATCTAGTAATTACCAGTGGACAAAGGCTGAATACGTATTTCCACCATGGAATATCACTGGTAAAATCTGGTAATTACCGGTGGAAAAGGTGGAATATGTTTTTCCACCATGGTAAAACACTGGCAAAAACTGGTAATTGCCGGTAATAACCGGCAATTACCTGCAGAAATGGTGGAAATCCACTGGAATTCCAGGAATAATAGGATATCTCCGCCGCGGGCCGCTTTGCACTCGATTACAAATTAAAGACCCCCTCGCATGTCTATATACATGCACGGCTGAACATCCTCCATCAAAGTATCCTATTTGCAGTGCTCCTATCCGTTTGAATGTAGTTCTTCCGGAGTGGAGAAGACCCCGGTCTTCACCCCCCATTTTCCGTTTTTTGAATCTACAAACCCCATCATAACTCAGTGAGATGGCCGTTATAGCCGAAACTGGGGGCATTATCTCACTGCGCGGTCAGGAGTTTATTATGCGTGACGTCTTAGGTTGTTTATGTGTTCAGGGATACCCGAACAGGAGATACGTTATGATGAGTGATATTCCTCCGACGCTGCAGGATAGGCTGAAGCCGTTGTTTATTAAGAAGGATGACTATGCCGAGAAGTTATGTCGGAACGGGAAAGAGATCCGGAGAGTGCAACTCGAACTAATGAAACCGGAGGGGGCGTCGAAAGAGACTCTTCTCCGCTCGCAGCGTCTGATCGATGAGGTGGGTTGGACGCGGAACGCGGCCGACCTCAGCGGAGCAAATCTTTGATTTGCGACCGAAGTATCTGACAGCGAAGCTGCGGGCTCTTGAACGGGAGATGCTGGTGACTGAAGGAGAGAAGGCTGAGGGGTGAGTGATTGGTGTGAGATTCGGGAAGTGTATGGATAGGTGGGAACACAAGAGATAATTTAACCTCGAATTATCTCCCATCAACGCGCACCCCTCCTTTTCTCCTGTCGTGGAGTGATGTATCATTTGGCTTCGAATGTATTGATACAGAACTCCCTGGATTGTCCTAGTATCTACGAAACTATTATTGTCTTCCAATCGGATTGTTAATCATTGGATCCTATCTAATTCAAATTCTGCCGTGGATCGATACGGCTCGTGTGTGGTATTAATGAAGAAAAAATCTATTCAACAAACCGGCATGCATACCGAAAGGTCTGATCATGCCGTTGTAAACTTTCGTATCATAATCGCCGTATTTTTACTGGCTGCACTGCTGTTCGTGGGCGGCGCTGCGGCTGCGATAGAAAGCGGAACGTGCGGAGATAATCTGACCTGGACGTTGGATACAGATACCGGTGCCCTGGTGATCGAGGGTACTGGTGAGATGACTGATTATTGGCATGATATACACACTGATTGGTATCCATATCGCGATACTATTACATCAGTGTCGGTTGGTTCTGGTATAACGTCCATTGGAGCATATGCATTTCATAACTGTACCACCCTCACCTCTATCAACATCCATGACAGCATAACGTCCATTGGAACTCATGCATTTTCACTGTGCCCATCCCTTACCTATTTCGTTATTCCTAATAACGTAACTGTCATTGGAGCGGCTGCATTTTGGGGTTGTCATTCTTTGACATCTATCGTGATCCCTGATGGCGTTACATCCATTAAATCATCTACATTCTCTGATTGTACCTCTCTTGCTTCGGTTTTTATCCCCATGAACGTAACGTCCATTGGATATAAAGCATTTTCTGGTTGCAGTTCCCTCACTTCTGTTGTCATCCCTGAGAGCGTAACTATCATTGAATGGGGTGCATTTTATGGTTGCAGTTCTCTTACATCTGTCGTCATACCTGAACGCATAACATCGATTGGTGATGGTACATTTAGCGGGTGCAGTTCTCTTACATCTGTCATCATACCTGAAAGCATAACATCCATTGGCAATAGTGTATTTTCTGGTTGTACTTCCCTTACCTCTGTTGTCATCCCCGACAACGTAACGTCCATAGGAAATTATGCATTTCAGGATTGCCATTCTCTCACCTCTGTTGTCATCCCCAACAAAGTAACGTCCATTGGAGAACGTGCATTTTCTGGTTGTACTTCCCTTACCTCTGTTGTCATCCCCAACAAAGTAACGTCCATTGGAGAATATGCATTTTCTGGTTGTACTTCCCTTACCTCTGTTTTCATCCCCGACAACGTAACGTCCATTGATAATTATGCATTTTCTAATTGTAATTCCCTCAAAAATGTCACAATTGGTAATGGTGTTACCACCATTGGAGAGGGTGCATTTTGGGATTGCAGTTCCCTCACTTCTGTTGCCATCCCTGACAGCGTAACGTCCATTGGAGATAGTGTATTTCAGTTGTGCTATAACCTAACCAATATTGTCTTCCCTGACAGCGTCGTGACTCTTGGAAATTATACTGTCTTTGGATGCCGCTCCCTTACCTCTGTTGTCATCCCTGAGAACGTAACGTCCATCGGAGCATATACATTTAGTGGGTGCAGTTCCTTGACCTCTATTATCCTTCCGGACAAAGTAACCTCCATTGGTGAAAATGCATTTTCTGGTTGCCATTCCCTCATCTCGATCACTATTCCTACGGGGGTAACGTCCATTGGAAATGAGACATTTGCTGGTTGCTTTTCTCTCCCCTCTATTATCCTTCATGACAATATAACGTTCATTGGAGATGCAGCATTTCGGGATTGCCATTCTCTCAAAAACGTGACAATACCTTATGGTGTCACTTCTATAGGGGATTTGACATTTAATTATTGCTCTGATTTAGAAGTAGTGGATTTGAGTGACACGACAATCTTATCTTCAGTTGGAGATTATGCCTTTGGCTGTGGATCTTATGACGCCATGAAATCCGGCAGTGTCATTTATGTTTCTGACGAAGATGCAGCTGCATTGTTTATTGACGGAACGAATTACTACGCTCCAAATACCCGTATCATTGTGGGAAAACCCACGCAGGAGATCACATATCTCATCAAATATGACGCAAACGGCGGCACCGGGAGCATGGACGATCAAACATTCACCTATAACCAGACGCAAAACTTGAGTAACAACACATTCATCAAAAATTCAAGTGTATTTTCTGGATGGGCAACGACCGCAGACGGCCCTGTCATCTACACTGATGGACAAAGCGTCGTAAATCTGCTGAATAGTAATAATTCCACTCTCATTCTCTATGCCGTCTGGACGCCGGGCGAAACCCCAGTCACACCTGACTTCTCTCTACCCCTGACCACAGGCTGGAACTTCATCTCCGTTCCAAAAACACTAAACGCATCCAGTAACACCTTCGGTTCACTCTTCAGCAGTATCGAAACCAACAACAAAACCATCCTTGCCTACGACGCCCAGACCTGGACCTGGGTCCCGATACTGAATCGAAACGCAATTGTTCAGCCCTTGAACGGCTACTGGATTTACTCGGCAGATCCAACAGTCATCACCCTCACCTACCCCTCAGATCCTGCGGCTCCCTCCGTGAAAACCCTCTATCCCGGATGGAATGCCATCGGACTCTCCGCAGCTGAACCCGTCTCCGCAAAATCGGCACTTGCTGGAACCAGCTGGCGGTCCCTCATCCCCTGGAACCTTGCAGAAGGAAAATATGACTCAGCGATCGTCAACGGCGGATCGGATGCCAACAGTCCTGACCGTCTTATGACGCTAGGAAACGGGTACTGGCTGTATGTCGATGCACAAAGCACACTTATTGGGCTGACTGCCTGACGGGTCCCCCCCTCCTTACTTTTTTCTTATCGGAGTTACGCGGTGTGTTCTCAACCGCGATAAACTGAGATACGTCTGAAATGTACTTCAATTTTGTGTATGGCGTTGTGCAGACTTCAAGCAGTACCGATAAGCAGTGCGTTCCCGGACAGGCTTTCCCGAAGGCAGGCAGCGCGCGCAGGCGGAGGCGGTGGAGTGGAGCCGGCCAGGTGATTTGGCGGGGTTTCCGGATACACCCTTCGAGCAAAAAGTCATTTCATGAGGCCGGTTAAGGTTAAACGGTTTCTTTCATCCGGTGATAAATAAAGGAAATCTTTTTCTTTGTCTGGAGAGTAGTAATGTTCATAGTCAGATAGCCGATCCGGCATTTTGAGGGATTGTGGCAGTGATTTGGAGGGATAGATAAATGACATTGACGGCAACTGATCCTCGAAAACAGATTGCATATACAAATGGACGCCGTGCAGACATTTTAACCATTATCGCAGTTGTAATTCTCACCGTGGCGTCTCTACTTTTTCTGGTTGCACCTGCCGGTGCGGCCAGTATCGGGAGTGTGGCACTGAATGAGAGCGCCATCCACGACAATGTAACCTCAATAGATGTTTCTGGTAGTGAACAAGGATCGAACTACTCTGCTGCCGAATCACCAGAAGAGTCAACGCTGACTCAATCTCTAACAGAAGAAGCAACTCTTTTGCCTACGGAAGAAGTAACCCATAGTACATCGGCAAGTCAGATACCAGCACTGGAATTTATAATAGCGCCCACACCGGCCGATTTGGAAAGTAATCTTGCAGTTGAGATACAAACATCAGAATTTGAGGAAATATTGACAGAAAACCCCATGTACCAATCCTCAGGAACACCGACCTTAACAACAGGCGATGCTGAATTTGTTACCGAAAGCAGTGCAATTCTCACCGGAACTATAAAAGGAGGCGATCCTAACACGGTTTATCAGATCCGGTTCAGATATAATATAGATGGAAATAATGGAAAACAATTCTCTCAACCAATAAACGTCAAAGGAAATTGTGTATTTGAGATACCAATTGCGAATTTACGACCAGGTACAATATACATTTTCAGAGCGATCGGGGGCATTTCAGACCCATATATACCTGACGCGTCGAACTGTAATAGTTTTAAGACATGGGGAATGGAACCTCCGGGAGTTACATCGTCAATAAAGGCGACTATTGATAGAGATCTGCTCGATTATTTTGATCAACTATTACCAGATGATGGTAATTGTGAATATTATAATCGATCTTGGGAAATAACCCCTCAACAGTATAAACTTATGATTCTTGCTGGCATGTGGGCTGAAGGGGGGAAGTGTGGGTACTCCGCCCACAGCAGCGCAACTTCAGATTCATACAAACATACGAGTGTTTCAGAATTCGTTTTCTCGACGGGCGTCGGCCCCATGCAGGTAGATCGTGGCAAGGCAGAAATACTGGGAAAAGGGTGGGAAAACTGGAGTACAATTGAAAAATTGGACTGGAAATCCTCCCTGGAATCGTCGCTGAGCGTAATATATTATACCCTCGATAAAAAGCACAACGAAGGGGAATTACATTCTATCGAGGATATGAGGAACGCTACTAAAAATACTTGGTTTGGATATCACACAGAAGCAGAGGGGAATTTGGGTTTATGGGTTCCTCTAGATAAAAACTTAGAAAGTACTCAGGGTGACTGGTATGCTGTTACTGGTACTACCTGGGATTCAGTAAAAGAAAGCAACAACAGTACCGGAACCCTGCTAAAAGATCAGAATATCATATTAAAGGACATACGAGATAATGTATGTGGCGAATGGGACGATTATCACAATGTTGTCAGGAAAATAGGCAATTTGCACTGGAAGATCACCAGCACCAATATCGATGGCTGCTTTGAGACCTATCAGGTGTTATCTCAACGTCTCTACAATAACCAAAATACGTACTATTACATGCAGACCGAATCTGGTGAAACGGGGACGGAAATCTGGGCATATTACAACCAAAGTGACCAAAATCACGATTTAAAATGTATCTTTGTCAGGGACTACAATACAGAAAAAGAATATCCTCAAAACGCACTTCCGATCAGTACTCTTGGTACTACAGTAACGGAAGACGTAATTAAAAATATTCCAAAAGTCGATAGTTTCACGATCACTTCCTCAAACATAAAGACTGGCGATACATTTACTTTTAACTATAAGATATCAGCTCCAAAAGGTGCATCCAGCGTTGAACTCTGGAGAGTAAACGATGCCGATAAACACGACGATGGCAATATTGCAGATGATAAATGGGAACTGATCCAGTCGGTACAGTCTACCACCGAAATCGGAACAATTGAAACTATCTCCTCAGTAGCGGGTACATACTGGTATGGCCTACACGTCGTTGACAACTCCGGTGCTTGGGCATGCGAGAAAACTCCTATCAGAGTTACAGTATTCGATGATTCTCACATCCCCGAAGTGCTCTCACCTGAAGCGGGTACACAATACGACTCCGATTCTGTCTGCGTCGTGATTAACCTGAAAAACATCGATATCGCCGACAAATACGAAGTGGTACTCTCGGACGGGAAAACCCAGAAGTCTAAAGAATACTCATCGTTACCGCTAACGATCACAGATTCGGAGATCTGGGGAAGCGCCCTCCCTGACGGAGAATACACAGTAAAATATCGTTATCACTTCGATGAAAATGAACAATATGGATATTCAGAGGGATACTCGGACTTCAGCGAACCGGTGAATTATATCGTCGGCGAAGTTGAGGATAAAAAGATATTATTTGACTCGACACAACCGTATACTTCCGTTTCAATTAAACTAAAAGAAAGTACCCATACAGCATCATTATCTGCATCTGGAGGCGACTTTGAAGACCTTCAGGACGCTGAATCCTCCGAGGTGTATATTTACAGAGGCACGACGCCACTCAACATCTCAATCGCGGATCTCTCACAGCCACTTCCTTCAGGAATTGTCTCCTCCGGGATGGATTCAGAGGACTATATACTTGGCGACAAAGTGGAGATCCAGTTCTCCAAATATGGCTATGCGACGAAGGTCGTGAATATCACACTGGGAGAAACAGATAATTATACGATAAATCTAACTGCCGCCATGCCCGATCCGGGGCTCACAGATCTCATAGCAAAGAGAATCTTCACCCCTACCGCCATCCGCCGCGGCGAACAGACATATTTTAATGTCGAGGTTATCAATGACGGCGATGTTGCCACAGGCCCTTTTAACGTGGGACTCTGGTTCCACAATGGCACAACAAACCTGATCGGCACAAAAGAAGTGTCCTCAATCCCTGCAAAAGAATCTCTTGTTGTAAACGGATGGTCAGTGGTATGGCCCGCTGATAATGAATCACATCCAGTGATTGCGTGGGTGGATTGTGACGCCGTAATTAATGAGACAGATGAGATAAATAATCTCTTTCCGGGGATAGGTCGGGCAAGTAATCCAAATGAAACAACCACACTTCGTCCACCCACGCTTCTCTCTCCGGCGAACGGGTCTACCATCGATGACGACACTCCTACCTTCACCTGGTCTCCCGTTGAGGGCGCAGATTATTATTGCCTCAACTACAGCAAGGAACCCTACAGTTCCACTAATACTGTCAATGAACTAAGATGGCCTTCATACACCCGATCGTCCAGTTTGGCGAATGGAAATTACCGGTGGAACGTGGCATCATACAACGCAACAACCGGGTGGAGTTCCGCTAGCCCTGATTCCTACTTTACTCTAAAATTCCTTGGAATACAATTACTCAATCCCAAAGATATAGAGTTTGGTGCCGACGGGTTTCTATACGTTCTTGATGAATGCAATTACCAGGTGCAGGTTTTTGCAACAAATGGGACACCCATACGGAGGTGGGGAAGTTACGGCAGTGGTGCCGGCGAATTTGGGGGAGATAGCATGAACGGACCTTGGGGGCTGGCCGTAAGCCCTGATGGGAAGGTATACGTAGCCGATACACACAATTCCAGACTCCAGGTATTCTCATCAAATGGGACGTATATCACTCAATTGAGAACGTGGAGGGTAAACGACACCGTCTACTCGCTGTGGCAACCGATGGATGTTGCCATTGACAGTAGTGGAAACATTCTGGTTGCCATGTCTGCTGGTAGTAATAGTTATGTGGCCACATTTGACTCAGATCTCAATTTTCTGCGAAAATGGGATACTGATGATACCAGATGGCCGGTGAAAACGATCTTTGTTGATTCACACGATATCGTCTATGTCAATGGATATAATAAAATATTAAAATACACTTTGGAAGGAGAGCTGATTGGAGAAATCGGACCGATCAATTACGATCCACGCGGTATCTATGTGGATGATGATGGAACTATTTATGTTGCATGTGAGTCGGGCTTTAAAATCCTGTCCCCAACTGGCTCGATAGTATCAGGAATTGTTTTAGAAGCTGATAAGTATGGATGGCCTCGCGATATCGTTGTTGGACCACATTCAGTGATATACTGTGCATCGGGTTTCTGGAGCGGGTCAAAAAACTTAATCAGTAAGCACTTTTTAATTAGCGGCTTGATTGGTGAATTCAACGGTACGCTCCCCCCTATCGGAGCGAGCTTCGCCGCCAACGTTACCACGGCCCCCATCCCGCTCGCGGTACAGTTCGTCGATGCCTCTACCTGCGATCCGACAGTGTGGTCATGGGACTTCGGTGATGGTGCAACCTCGGCCGAGCAGAACCCTGTCCACACCTATACAGTGCCGGGAACCTATAACGTCAGTCTCACCGCGAGCAACAGCGGTGGGAGCAATACCGAAACAAAGTCCAGATACGTCACCGTCACAGCACCGGTGCAGGAGGGGCCGCCAGCACCGGTCGCCTCCTTCACTGCCAACATCACCAGCGGCACAGCTCCGCTCACCGTGGGGTTCACCGATACCTCGACCGGCAACCCGACCGCATGGGCTTGGGATTTCGGCGACGACACCAACACTACGGTCCAGAACCCGGTCCACACCTACACAACCCCGGGTAACCACACCGTGAACCTCACCGTCTCGAACGCCGCCGGGAGCAACTCTGCAAGACAGAATATCACGGTGACGTCCGTCGTCTCCCCGGCGATCACTCTCTCCCGGGGCTGGAACTTCATCTCTGTTCCAAAAACCCTGAGCGCATCCAATAACAACGCCAGCACGCTTTTCAGCAGTGTGGACACCGGTGAGAAAAGCATCCTTGCCTACAACACCCAGACCAAAACATGGACTTCGATAACTGAAGAAGATATCATCCAGCCATTGAACGGCTACTGGATCTATGCAGCAGCCGAAACCGCGATCGATCTTACCTATCCGTCAACGTCAACCTCCCTACCGGAGAAAACGCTTTATCCTGGATGGAACGCCGTAGGTCTCTCCTCAGGTGAGAATACGACGGCAGATAATGCTCTTGCCTGTCTTGGCAGTTCCTGGAAAACCGTGATCCCATGGAATCTGGAAGGCGGGATGTATGATCCTGCAATTATCAACGGCGGAACCGGCACATACAGCCCCGACCGGCTGATGACGCTTGGAAACGGCTACTGGGTATACGTCGACACGGAAAGCACCGTTATCGGGCTGACTGCCTGATGGGGTCTCCCCTCACTTTTTTTATTTCGGAGTTACGAGGTGTGTGATCGACCGCGATAAACAGAGATACATCTGAGAGTTGTGCAATGTGCATACATAAGAGATAAAAAACAACCACGAACCACAAATCTTTATTTGCTCTCTGACACGGGTCTTTGACCCTCGCTTGAATCGCATATTTCCAGACGACGTCCGATTCTAGGTAGGTACTCATCCGATGAAGCGGACCAGAACGTAAGGATAATAGTGAGCAACATCCTCAACGCGGGTCTTCCCGCATTTTTCGTTCCGCAGTCCCGGCTAAGCGGAGCCGATCGTGCGCTGTGTAGGGACGTGGTCGAGGGGTGAAACGATGCTGTTAAATCAAAGTTCTCAACATTTACAGAATCATTTGATTTAATGGCTTTTGTTAATTTCCGCGTGCCCCCCAAAATTTTCTGATTCGTCAGATTTTGGACTCTTTTCCGAATCGGAGTCTGTTAGGGCGCGGGACTCATAATCCCGAGGTCGGGGGTTCGGATCCCTCTCGCAGCACTGTTTTTTTGATATTTTTTGCAGAATCACCATCTATAATCGTTCAGGATCTTTACCGTTTCTTTTACCC